>JBIKJE010000041.1:0-29197 GCA_044361165.1 Crocinitomicaceae bacterium
TAAAAGCGATCCCGCGGTAACTATGTGGTATTGCGGTGCGTTTTCGTAAAAGTATTTAAGTGCTGTAATTCCTCTTGGTACTTCCTGGATTTCGTCTAAAATGATAAGCGTGTTTTCTGCTTCGATCTGAACGCCTGTCTCAATTTGTAATACAGAGATTATACGTTGTATGTCAAAGTCGGTAACGAAGGTGTTTTTGAGAACTTCTGACTGCTCAAAGTTGATGTAAGCGATCTTTTGGTAATTTAATTTACCAAATTCTTTCATAATCCATGTTTTACCAACCTGTCTTGCTCCTCTGATTATTAGTGGTTTTCGATAGCTTGAGTTTTTCCACTTCTCTAATTCTATGATTGCTTTTCTTTTCAAACTGAAGTCCTTCTATTTTCCACAAATGTAATCATTTTTTTCTGATTTTCATTTTAATGAAGGACTTTTTGTTGTTTTAGACATTTTATCAAAGGACTTTTTGTAGTTTTAATACTTTTTTATGAAGGACTTTTTTTATTTTATCAAAAATAAATGCGATTCTCTATTGAAAATCGCATTAACTATTTTTTGTAAAATCTATTCTACAACTAAAATATAATTGTTTTTCTTCCCTTTTCCAATCAATACAAATTTTCCATTGATTAAATCTTCTGGAGTAATTTTAAAGTCTTCGCTTACTTTTTCTTTATTTACACTTACAGCGTTTGCTTTCAATTCTCTTTTCGCCTCTCCATTTGAAGCAAGGAAATTTGTTTTTCCTGCCAATGCATCTATGATTGACAATCCATTGTCAATGTCTTCTTGAGTAACATTCGCTTGTGGAACTCCGTCAAAAATTTCTAGAAATTGCTCATTTGACAATTTTTTTAAATCGTCCGATGTTGATTTTCCAAACAATATGTTAGACGCTTGAATTGCTTTCTCTAATTCTTCTTTTGAATGCACAAAAGTGGTAATTTCTTCCGCGAGTCTTTTTTGCAGTGTACGCAAATGTGGTGCTTCTTCGTGTTCTGAAATTAATTGATTTACAGTTTCTTGGTTCAAAAAAGTAAATATTTTAATATATTTAATTGCGTCTGCATCCGCTGTATTCAACCAAAATTGGTAAAATTTGTAAACTGACGTTTTATCCGAAGTTAACCAAATATTTCCGCCTTCAGATTTACCGAATTTTGAACCATCTGCTTTGGTTATTAACGGGCAAGTCATGGCAAATGCTTTGGCTCCATCTCCGTTCATTCTGCGAATCAATTCTGTGCCAGTAGTGATATTTCCCCATTGGTCAGAACCACCCATTTGCAATTTGCAATTGTGCGTATTGTATAAATGCACGAAATCGTAGCCTTGAATCAATTGGTAGGTAAATTCTGTAAACGACATTCCTTCACCGTCTCCAGATAAACGTTTTTTGACTGAATCTTTCGCCATCATGTAATTGACAGTGATGCGTTTTCCTACTTCACGTGCAAAATCGATGAATGAAAAATCTTTCATCCAATCGTAATTATTGACTAGAACAGGCGCGTTTACTGCTGTTGAATTAAAGTCCAGAAAGCGAGAAAGTACTGCTTTGATTCCAGCAACATTTTTAGCCAAAGTTTCTTCATCCAAAAGATTGCGTTCATCTGATTTTCCTGACGGATCGCCAATCATTCCTGTAGCTCCACCAACAAGCGCAACCGGTTTGTGTCCGAATTTTTCTAAGTGAACCAACAAAATAATTGGAACTAAACTTCCGATGTGCAAAGAATCGGCCGTTGGATCAAAACCGATGTAGGTTGAAGTCATTTCTTTTGAAAGTTGTTCTTCCGTACCTGGCATGATGTCTTGCACCAATCCTCTCCATTGTAATTCTGTAATGATGTTTTGTGACATTTTGTGTTTTCGAAACGCTTTTAAGTTTCTTATTTCTATTTCGTTAAAGATTTGAAAACTTCTTCTAAAGTTCTTTCTTCTTTGCGAAGTGTTAATACTAATACATTGTTTTGTTGCGCAAATTGAGCGATCGTTTTTCGTAAATCCAAATTGCCATTTGATTCAACCAACCAACCGTTTTCTCCCACTTTCTCAACTTTGTTGATTCCTTTTATTTTAAGGATTTGGTTTTTGTTTACATTTCCTTCAAACTCAACAAAAACGACTTGGTGATCTTCTTCATATTGCAATTCTGACGCAGTATTATCAGCCACAATTTTACCAGTTTTGATGATAATCACACGGTCGCAAATCGCTTCTACTTCTTGCATAATATGCGTCGAAAGCATCACTGTTTTCGATTTTCCAATCTGACGAATCAATTCACGAATTTCAACCAATTGATTTGGATCTAATCCTGAGGTTGGTTCGTCCAAAATCAGAACTTCGGGATCATGAATAATCGCTTGCGCCAATCCTACACGTTGACGATATCCTTTCGAAAGCATCCCAATTTTCTTGTTTTGCTCAACTTCTAAACCAACTTGTTGAATCATTTCATCAACGCGTTTTTTATGATTTGGAACATGATAGATTTTTCCTACAAATTCCAAATATTCACGCACGTACATGTCCAAATAAAGCGGATTATTTTCTGGAAGATATCCGATTTTTTTTCGGGTTTCTAAAGAATCAATATCCACAGGAATTCCGCAAACTTTTACTTCTCCTGAAGTGCTTGGAATAAAGCCAGTAATGATTTTCATGGTGGTTGATTTCCCCGCTCCATTTGGACCTAAAAAACCAACAATTTCTCCTTTTCCAACTGAAAAAGAAATGTCGTTCACTGCTGCTTGTTCTCCGTAAAATTTTGTCAAATGACTTACTTCAATAGACATGTGTTTCGTTTTATTGTTGCGAAGATACGGATTAATTCAAAATTGGGAATTGAGGTTTTTATTTTTGTTGAATCGTTTATTTATCTGTTTGTTCCACGGAATAAAATTGGGATTCAACTTTACTTCGCGCTTATTTCTTAAATTTGTAGCAATGACTTCGAAAGGAAAAGTTTTAAAATCCACGGGAAAATGGTACATCGTCGAACTTGAAGATGGACAGATAATCAATTGTCGCATACGTGGCAAAATAAGATTGGACGGATTGAAAACGACCAACCCGATTTCTGTTGGAGATATTGTTATCGTTGATCCAAAAATTGATGAAGAAGGAAACCGCGTGATTTTAGATTTCGAAGAAAGAAGAAATTACATTGTCCGTAAATCAACCAATTTGAGCAAACAAATGCAGATTTTGGCTGCAAACGTCGATCGTGCGTATTTATTGGTAACAACTGTAGCGCCGGTGACTCACTTGGCTTTTATTGACAGGTTTTTAGTTTCCGCTGAATCATTTCGAATTCCCACAACTTTACTTTTCAATAAAATCGATACTTACACAGCTGATCAACTTGAATACATTGATGCATTGTGCGATTTATATGGCTCAATCGGTTATCCTTGTTACAAAATTTCAGCTGAAAACAAAACCAATATTGATTTTTTAAGGGAAGAAATCAAAGACAAACAAGTCATGATTTCTGGTCACAGTGGAGTAGGGAAGAGTACACTGGTCAATGCGCTTGATCCGATTTTGGATTTGAAAATTGGCGAAATTTCTGAATATCACCAGCAAGGTCAACACACAACAACTTTTGCAGAAATGCATCCACTTTCAACTGGCGGTTATATCATTGATACGCCTGGAATTAGAGCATTCGGTATTGTCGATTTAGACAAAGAAGTTATTTCGCATTATTTTCCTGAAATGCGCGCATTGATTGGCGAGTGTAAATTTCACAATTGTCAGCATTTGAATGAACCAAAATGTGCCGTAAAAAAAGCAGTCGAAGAAAAACAAATTTCAGAAAGTCGTTATATGACTTATTATCAATTGATGACAGAAGACGATAGCGAAGTTCACCGCAAAAAAGAAATTTTCGGATGAGAATTTTGTTGCAACGTGTAAGTGAGGCTTCAGTAAAAATTGAAGGAAAAATCAATGGTCAAATTGAACAAGGATTGTTGCTCCTAGTTGGGATTTGCGCTGAAGATTCTCAAGAAGACATCGATTGGTTGATTCAGAAGATTGTCAACATGCGCATTTTTAGCGATGAAAACGGAAAGATGAATCTTTCAATTCAAGACATTCAAGGTTCAATTTTGGTAATCAGTCAGTTTACTTTGCATGCGTCTACAAAAAAAGGAAATCGTCCGAGTTTTATAGATGCAGCTCGACCAGAAATTGCAATACCTTTGTACAACCTATTTATCCAGAAATTGCAATCGTCTGATTTGAAAGTTGAAACAGGAATATTCGGCGCCGACATGAAGGTCAGTTTGGTGAATGATGGACCTGTGACAATTTCACTCGATAGTAAAAACAAAGAATAATCTTAACTTCGTCTTCCTAGCACATAATAATGACTTTTAATTCCGTACAATTTTTAATTTTTCTTCCTTTAGCACTTCTGCTTTACTATGCGGTACGTCCGAAAAAACGATGGATTGTACTGTTGATTTTGAGTTATGTATTTTATGCAGGATGGAAAATCGAGTATTTGGTTTTGATTATTTACTCGACATTAATTGATTTTTTTATTGCTCAGATGATTTTTAATGCCAAATCTGAAGTCAAGAAGAAATGGCTTTTAACTTTTAGTTTAATCTCCAGTTTTGGTATTTTAATTGTCTTTAAGTACTTCCACTTCTTAGTTGGCGGTAACGCGTGGTTCAAAAGTTTAGCAAACTCAAATGAACATATACTTTGGCTTCAGTTTGTTTTTGAATACGGTATACCAGTTGGAATTTCTTTCTATACTTTTCAAACATTAAGTTATACGTTAGATGTTTATCACAAGCGAATTGAACCCGAAAAGAACTTTGGGAAATTTGCACTATTTGTTACTTTTTTCCCACAATTGGTCGCAGGGCCAATCGAGCGATTTTCAGATTTACATCCTCAATTATTCAAAGCATTTAAGCCGAAATTAGAGACTTTTCGATTGGCGTTTCAATTGTGTGTTTATGGTTTTTTCTTAAAAATGGTCATTGCAGATAATCTAGGTGATATTATCAGTCCACTTTTCGCAAATCCGATTTTATATGATCAATCGAGTAAATTGATTGCGCCTTTTCTTTTTGGGTTTCAAATTTTTGCTGATTTTTTCGGTTACACATTAATCGCAATCGGCGTTGCTCATTTGTTTGGAGTGACATTGATGGACAATTTCAAATCGCCTTTTGGATCCTATTCACTGAGAGAATTTTGGAGTAAATGGCATATTTCACTTTCCACTTGGTTCCGCGATTACGTTTACATTCCGCTAGGAGGAAGCAAACATTCAAAAAATCGTTGGGTTTTTGCGATTCTGATTACTTTCGGCTTAAGCGGATTATGGCACGGTGCAAGTGTTACTTACATTTATTGGGGATTATTTCATGGCGCCTACTATGTATTGGAACAATTTCTTTTCCCAATCAATGATAGAAAAAACATGAAATTTATTGAAAAAGTAATTCGTTGGACAGCCACTTTTTCAGCGGTCACTTTCGGATGGTTACTTTTTAGGTCGAATAGCATGAAGGATGTTTCATATTTTTTCTCGAAGACCGGAGATTCAAGTATTTTCAAGCCAGAATATCAACTTTTGTTAATTCCATTAATTGGTTTTTTTATGTTGGAATTTCTTTTTAGAAGAAGTCGAATAGATCAATTTTTAGACAATAGAAACACTTTATCTAGATGGTCAATTTATGCGTTTGCTTTAATCAGTATTTTCCTTTTTAGTGCGCGTGGAGACATGCAATTTATCTATTTTCAATTCTAATGAAAAATCCAGTAAAATACATTTTTTATCGCCTTTCCGGAGTAATACTGATTGTAGTAATTGGCAGTGTAATTTATCAATTCACGATTTATCCCCAAATAAAAAAATCGGAAGGATGGTTGCAAGAGTTGGCTGAAAAAAAGCTAGATAAACATGCAAGCATTTACTATTTTTCATCCTCCACTAATAAATCCACAGCTCCAATTGACAGCGACAAACGAAGTATTGTAGAAATAGTACAATCAGCCGTGGGTCAAAAAATCACTTCCATTGATACTGGTGCAATTCATTGTGGGATATTTTACGAGATTCTAAAGAAGATTCCTGAAAGTCAATCTATTGATAAAATAATTGTTGATTTAAATGTCCGCAGTTTTGGCAATAATTGGATTCATTCTGGTTTAGAGAATTCGCTGCAACGAAATTTGATTTATTGGAACAACTATCCCGGCGTTTACAATCATCTGAGAGCTTCCTTGAAAATGTACAATTACCAAGCGCCAGCGGTTCATATTCGCGCCATTGAATATGGAGAAAAATTCACAAAAATTCCTTTCAGAAAGCCCCACAACACCATCAAAAACTGGTGTGATTCGCTTTTTAATATTCCAAATCATAATGAAGCGGGATTGGAAATGATTAAGCATTTTGGACATTTCATTGATGAAAAGAATCCCATGTTAGAAAATGCTGATTTAATCGTTGAATGGTGCAAAAAGCGCAGCATTCCCCTTGTTTTTATTATCTTGCCAGAAGATGTTTCTAAAATGCGAAGATTGGTCGGCGAAGATTTGGCAAGTTTGGTGGAGAAAAATGCCGATTTTCTAGAGAAAAGATATTCTATTAAATCAGTTGAAGTAATCAATTTAGTGAATGATTTAGACGAAAATGTTTTTTTTGAATCCTTTCCAACTGAACATTATAAAAGTTTTGGAAGAAAGTATGTTGCACAAAAAATGATTGAAATAATCAATGTAAAAAGATAGTATGGAAATCAAAGAAGCGCAAAAAATAGTCGATGATTGGATCAAAACTTTTGGTGTTCGTTATTTTAATGAATTGACCAATATGGCCATGCTGACGGAAGAAGTTGGTGAGGTTGCTCGTATCATTGCACGCAGATACGGCGAACAAAGCGAAAAAGAAAGTGACAAAAACAAAGATTTAGGCGATGAAATGGCAGACGTAATGTTTGTTTTAATTTGCTTAGCCAATCAAACAGGCGTTGATCTGGAAGCTGCCTTGAAGAAAAATTTAGACAAGAAAACACAACGTGATAGTACAAGACACCTTGAAAATAAAAAATTAACTGATGACAATATTTGAAAAATTAAATCTGCATTTCGAAGAAACTTTTCCATCTGCTGGAATTGAAAAGCCCAATGAATTGCAAGAAAAAGTACTTCAGCGCGTAAAACAAGGTGGAGATTTACTTGTAATTGCAGGGAAATCTTCTGGGAAATCTACGGCGGCTGCAATTGCTGCTTTGGAAAAAGTTCCTGAACAATTAGAAGGATCGCCGCGCGCTGTAATCATCTGTTCAACTTCTGAACAAGCAAAGATTACTGCTGCTTTCATTGTCAAAGTATCGAGAAGAAAAGAAATTTATGTCGAGTTGGCACACGATAAAGGAAACATGATTGAACAGCGAAATCATATTTTTGAAGGTGCCGATATCGTGGTTGGAACAGCGAAAAGAATTTACGATTTATACATTCAAAATGGAATAAACATGGGTAAATTGAAGCTTTTTGTGTTGGACGATGCGGAAACAATGTTGAAAGAATCAACAATCGCCCAAATGAGAAGAATTGCAGATAGTTTACCGAAATGTCAACGAATTATTTTTGCTAATTCTGTTTCTTCCAAACTAGAAAAAGTGATGGAGGATTTGATGTTAAATCCTATGGAAATTGAGGCATAATTATTGAAAGGACTTTTCAAAAAACAAAAAAGATGAAAAAAATAGCTTATTTATTGACAATTGTTTTGTCTAGTATTATTTCTACACACGCAATCTGCCAAGAAGACGAGGCATATTCCAACGAAGAAACATCTGTAGGTGTAGTTAGAAAAGGGAATTTTATTATCGACCCATATTATGGCGCTCCAAATTTTGGAAAGTCATTGGTTAAAAATATTACGTTTGATAACCAAAAAATCAATACAACTGGTGAAGGAGGTCTTGGTCCGATGGGTCTTCGTGCTGAATATATGTTGGCAGATAAATTTGGTTTAGGAATTGATTTGATTTACAATTCATTTATGTTAGGTTTAACCTACGACTCTTTAAATACTGACAATACTTTGTATCGAAGATACCAAGGAGAATTGGCAATGAAAAGAATTCGTGTTCAGTTGAGGTTCAATTATCATTTTGTTTCAACCAATAAAATGGATGCCTATGTTGGAATTGGTGCAGGGTCAAACACAAGAATTTGGTCAGTTACAAACACAGATCCAAATTATCAATTTGAAAAAGGACAAATTTCTGGAACGCTCCTTCCTTTTTCAATGAGAGCAGCAGTAGGATTGCGCTACTATTTTATTCCGAATCTCGGGCTAAATGCTGAAATTGGAATCGGTGGTCCGTTGGTTTCCGCGGGAGTTTCTGTAAAAATATAAGAAAAGTTGTTTTAAAAAAAAAGGTCAGATTTCACGATTGAATCTGACCTATTTCTATTTCTATTCTTTTATATTAAACTGCCACATTGTGCTCTCTCAACGCATCGTTTAAAGATGTCTTAAGATCTGTCGAAGCTTTTCTTTTTCCAATGATTAAAGCGCAAGGAACTTGAAAATCTCCAGCAGGAAAAGTTTTGGTGTAAGAGCCTGGAATTACCACACTTCGTTCAGGAACATAACCTTTCATTTCAACCGGTGAATCGCCAGTTACATCAATGATTTTAGTGGATTGTGTCAACACCACATTGGCTCCTAAAACAGCTTCTTTACCAACACGAACGCCTTCTACAACAATGCATCGTGAACCGATGAAAGCGTCGTCTTCGATAATAACTGGTGCAGCTTGCAAAGGTTCCAACACGCCACCAATTCCAACACCACCACTTAAGTGCACATTTTTACCAATTTGAGCGCAAGAACCAACTGTCGCCCAAGTGTCAACCATCGTTCCTGAATCAACGTAAGCGCCAATATTTACATACGAAGGCATCAAAATAACTCCCGGCGCAATGAAAGCACCATAACGCGCAATGGCATGAGGAACGACGCGAACGCCCAATTCTTTGTAGTTTCTTTTCAACGCCATTTTATCGTGAAATTCGAACGGACCAACCTCGATGGTTTCCATTTGACGAATTGGGAAATACATTACGACCGCTTTTTTTACCCATTCGTTCACAATCCAATCGCCATTTTCTGTTGGCTCTGCAACACGCAAAATGCCTTTGTCAATATCTTCAATCACATGTTCAATCGCTTCAATCGTTGATTTTTCTTTCAATAATTCTCGGTTTTCCCAAGCTGCTTCTATTGTTGATCTCATATTTATCTTTTTTCCTTTGGTTTTGGAATGAATTTCTTTTTTTGCAAAGATAAGCATTGCGTTTATTTTTCTTCTTCAAAAAACCTTACTGCTTTCGATGATTCATTTTCATTCATTTCAAACTATCTTTGTAACATGGGAAGAAAACTTGCACTTGATTTTGGATTGAAAAGAACAGGAATCGCTATTACTGACGAGATGAACATCATAGCATCTGGTTTAACAACTGTTGATAGTCGTGAATTGATGGGATTTTTAGAAAAAACAGTGGTGGAAAAAAATGTTGATACTATTGTATTGGGCGAACCGAAAAGATTGAACAATGAAGATTCTCACATCACACAAAATGTTCGTTTCTTGAAAGAAGATTTAGAGAAAAAATTCCCGACACTAAAAATCATTTTGATGGACGAAAGATTTACTTCCAAAATGGCTTTTCAGTCAATGATTGATGGCGGTTTAAATAAAAAACAAAGACAAAATAAAGCGCTTGTTGATGAGATTAGTGCAACCATTATTCTACAATCATATATGAATCAATTCTAATATGAAATCTTTTCCAAGGGCATATTTTTATTCAAATCCAAATCGTTCTTTGTTCTTTTTTGGCGAAGGACCGATTTTGAAATGTCAAGTTGGAAATGCCTTAAATGAACTCGATGAATTTGTTGCAGTAAATCAAAACCGTTATTTGGTTACTTTTTTAGGATACGATTTAAAGAATGAAATCGAGGAACTGAAAAGCGAAAACAAAGATTTTCTTCAATTCCCTGATTTGTTTTGTTGGAATCCTGCTTTTGTAATTTCATTTGAAAAAGGAAAAGATCCATTTTATTTACAAGGAGAAAAGTGTGATTCTTCTGAAAAAGAAATTGAAAATTGGTTGAATGAATTGAATCAGCAGAAAAAAGAATTGCCTAAAGTTCATTTCAATTCACAAATTTCTAAATCTGATTACCTAGAAACCGTGAAGATTTTACAAAATGAAATTCAACAAGGAAATACTTACGAATTGAATTTTTGTCAAACTTTTGTCGCAGAAAATGTTCCTCAATTTGACGCAATTGAACTACTGAAACAACAAATCGAACTGACGCAAGCACCGTTTTCTGTTTTTCTAGAGTTTGACGAATTTCAGGTTTTTTGCGGCAGTCCTGAGAGATTTATTCAGAAAGAGGGAAATAAAATTATTTCAGAACCAATCAAAGGAACGATCAAGCGCGGACAAAACCCTGAGGAAGATAAACAATTGATAATCCAGTTGAAATCCGACCCAAAAGAACGTGCTGAAAATATCATGATTGCGGATTTAGTTAGAAATGATTTATCTAGAATTGCCCAAAAGAATTCTGTGAAAGTGGAGGAGTTGTGCGGCATTCATACTTTTGAAACTGTGCATCACATGATTTCGACTATCAGTTGCAAATTGAAAGAAAATTCAAAGTTTTCAGACATTTTAAAAGCAACTTTTCCAATGGGTTCAATGACTGGCGCGCCTAAAATCAGTTCGATGGATTTAATTGAAAAACACGAATCTTTTAAGCGTGGTTTGTATTCTGGATCGATTGGCTATTTCAAACCCAATGGAGATTTTGATTTCAACGTGGTGATTCGAACTTTCTTGCACAATTTAGAAAATCGTTGCCTCACATGTTCTGTTGGCGGTGCAATTACCATTCAAGCAGATGCAGAAAAGGAATATGACGAATGTTTGGTCAAAGTGAAACGAATGGTTCAATTATTTGGCGATGATCAAGGAATCTGATTTTCAAAATAATTGGTCATGGCTGAAAAACAAAAAGCTTTTTCTAGCTTGCAGCGGCGGTGTGGATTCGATGGTTTTGTTACACCTTTTAGTAAACGCAGATTTTCAAGTTTCAGTGCTACATGTCAATTACCATTTGCGTGGCGAAGATTCGAGCGCAGACGAGCAATTTGTGAAATCAACTTGCGAAAAATTGAAATTGCCTTTTTATTTAAAAAGCGTTGACACAAAGCAAATTTTGCTAGAGAAAGGTGGGAATTTGCAAGATGTTGCAAGAAAGATTCGGTATGATTGGTTCCACGAAATAATTGACCAAGATGTAGACAATTTTATTCTGTTGGCGCATCACAATGATGATCAATTAGAAACTTTTTTTCAACACATCGCTCGTAAGTCTGGAATCCTCGGATTGGCAGGGATGTTGGAAAATTATGACCAAATTCTTCGACCTTTGTTGCCTTTTTCGAAGGATGAAATTGCAGAAATTGCAAAAATAAACGAAATTACATGGCGTGAAGACGTGTCAAACGCTAAGAATGAGTATACGCGCAATAAATTGAGAAACATTTTGTTGCCAGAAGTATCAAATCAAATCCCAACATTGAAAGATTCCGTCTTGACTTTGGTGAAAGCTTTTCAAGATACACAGCAAACATTGGAATTGAAGGTCAATCCAATAGTGTTAAATATTCTTGAAACACAGAAATGGAGTCACACCAATTTTGATCAATTGTCAGAATTTGAACAAGTTGAAGTGTTAAGAGTTTTAGGGATTCGCCAAACAGCCATTTCAGAGCTATCGAAATTGAGAAAATCTCAAAAAGGAAAAAAGCTATGGATTGATGGATTTGATATTTACCAAGATTCTAAAAGTTTTAGAATACGAAATTCAGAAACGATTCTCAGTAAGGACGTCGACTGGAAAGTTTGTCAGCAAAGAGTCCAAGTTTTACCCGCTGATTTTAATTTGAACAAAATATACGTCGATTTATCCAAGATAAAAGGCGATTTGAAATTAAGAAAATGGCAAATTGGTGATCGAATGAAACCTATTGGCATGAATGGCTCAAAATTAATTTCAGATATTTTAACTGAAGCAAAATTAATTTCAATTGAAAAAGAAAACTCTTTGGTTTTGGTTGATGATGAAAAAATCATTTGGTGTGTAGGATTGAAAATTTCAAGAGAAGCAATGCCAAATGCGCAAAGTGATGCAATAGTTGGCGTTTGGCTAGAAAAACATTGAAAATTTTTAGTTTCTTGGTAATTTAACATTGAAAAAATTTGGAGTTTACATTTACTTTTTCTAATTTGAGCTTCTAAATCAAAAAGCCATGCAAGTATTAGAAGTCCAAACAATTGAAAAAGAGTTAGTTCCTACTCTTTCTTTCCATGGAGAGAAGCTTTTTAAGCAACATCCAGATATTAGACAACAGCTTGAGCAAGCTACGAGGCTTGGAAATGGTTACCATACAAAGGTTTCAATTTATTTTCATGACGATGAAGGTTTGAAACGTGTTGAAACTACAATTTGGGCAACCGGCGCAAACTATATTTGCCTTAAAGGGGGTGTTTGGATTCCAATCTCAAGGATTCAGGAAATTAAATTTTAGCCAAGAAAATAAGGGTTTTTTGTGATTTTTTTTCTTTATCTGTAATTTGGAAATTCAAGAATAATTACGAACTCGTTAACCATTAAGTCCGTTTCATTTTGTAAATTTGATGTTGAAAATTACAAGTTAATGTAGTCTTCTATTAATTTCTTTCAATGAAACGGATTTTTCTTTTTTTTACTAGTTTATTTTTAGTGTTGCATTTAAGCGCTCAGGAAGCAATTCAGTGGGAATTTAATTACAACGAGAAAACAAGTCAAGTTGAAATTGTAGCGAATATTAAAGATGGTTGGCATTTGTATAGTCAACACATTAAAAATGATGTGGGACCGATTCCAACTTCAATCACTTTCAAATCTTCTGATGATTTTCAATTGATTGGTGCAGTTGCAGAACCAAAGTCCATTCAAAAATACGATGAGAATTTTGAAGCAACGTTAGACTTTTTTGAGCATAAAGTTGTTTTTGCACAAAAAATAAAAGCAAAAAAAGCGAGCGTTCTTGAAGGCTCTGTCACTTTCATGGTTTGCAACGAAACCATGTGTTTGCCGCCAGTTGACAAACAGTTTAAAATATCAATTCCGAAAAATTAACAAACAATTATAGCATCATGCATTTCAAATTACGACCAATTTTAATGCTTTTCGTAAGCATCTTTTTACTAGGAAATATTGCATTCTCGCAACCTTGGAAAGACAAAATGACTTTAGATTATTCTGTTTCTAAAGACGGAGATTGCAAAGCAGTGATAAAGTTCAAAGTGAAATTGATTCCGGACTGGCATATATTTTCTGTTTCACATGATCCTTCAAAAGCTGATTTTACTGGAACTCCAACATCAATAGAAGTTGAGCCATCTAAAAACTTTAAGTTGATAGGTAAACTTGCTGACTCCAAAAAGCCAACTGTCCATCTAGATGATCTTGGAACTTCATTGTATTTTGAAAATGCAGTTGATTTTATGCAGAAAGTGGAAGTGTTGACCGACAAGCCATTTGTAATGGATGTGCGCTTTACTTGTCAAATTTGTTATGAGTCTTGCGATTTTGTGAACAAAGATTTTAAAATTGAATTCAAAAATTACAAACCTTGTTCCATTACTGAAGTGCCTGAAGAGAATACAAATCAAGCAGTTTCAATTTTAGATACAAGTAAAAACGGAGTAAAGGAAGTTGATAATCAAGACAACAAAAAATCAACTGCAGATGAAATTAAAGAATCCATTCCGAGCAAAAAGAAAGCTGATTCATTTTGGATTACTTTCCTGAAAGGTTTTGGTGGAGGATTAATCGCTTTGTTGACACCTTGTGTTTTCCCAATGATTCCAATGACGGTTACATTTTTCACGAAACAATCTGGTTCTCGCAGAAAAGGAATAATGAATGTTTTGCTTTATGGCGTTTCAATCATTTTGATTTACGTAACAATCGGCTTGGTCATCACAGCTATCATGGGACCTTCAGGATTGAATGACTTGTCGACGAATGTTTGGATGAATCTCTTATTCTTCTCCATTTTCATGATTTTTGCCTTTTCGTTTTTGGGCGCATTTGAAATCCGAATGCCGAGTAAATGGGTAAACAAAGCAGATGGAAATGCTGATAAAGGTGGTTTAATCGGGATTTTCTTCATGGCTTTTACTTTGAGTTTGGTTTCGTTTTCCTGCACAGGACCAATTATCGGAACTTTGTTGGTTGAATCTTCTACCAGCGGAAGCATGATGGGACCAGCAATTGGAATGATTGGTTTCTCTTCAGCACTTGCCATTCCATTCACTTTGTTTGCAATCTTCCCAGGATGGTTGAATTCATTGCCTCAATCTGGCGGTTGGTTAAACTCTGTGAAAGTAGTGTTAGGATTGTTAGAATTAGCACTTGCTTTGAAATTCTTGTCCGGAATCGATTTGGCTTACCATTGGGGAGTTTTGACAAGAGAAATTTTTATCGCGATTTGGATTGTCATTTTCTTTGTCATTGGATTTTATTTGCTAGGTAAACTCAAGTTTTCGCACGATTCAAATGTCGAAAGATTAACCGTGACTCGTTTCATGTTTGCGCTATTAGCTTTGGTTTTTGCTGTTTATTTAGTTCCAGGAATGTGGGGCGCACCGTTGAAATTAATTGATGGCGTAGCACCACCAAGATCTCATTCAGAAGATAATTTCCGTTTCGTTCGCGGCGAATCGAATGGGGGAGGAACGGCTGTTGCTGATCCAATTTTCCAAGAGTATAGAAAAGACATGCATGAAATCGATGGAGATTTATTGGTTTTCCATGATTTAGACAAAGCGCAAGAATATGCCAAAAAGGTAAATAAGCCAGTTCTATTAGACTTTACAGGTTACAATTGTCCAAATTGCAGAAGAACGGAATCAACTGTCTGGACGGATACAAAAATCAGCTCAATTTTGAAAAATGAGGTTGTTATTGCTTCATTGTATGTAGATGATAAAGCGAAATTGCCAAAATCTGAATGGAAATTTTCTAAAGCATTGGACAGTGAAATGCGCACCGTTGGAAACAAATGGGGCGATTATCAAATTCGCAAATACAACCAATTGTCTCAACCTTTGTATGTCTTGACTGATCCAGAAGGAAACGATTTGACCAAACCGATGGGATATGAATCTAACATCGATGTTTATAAATCATTTTTAGAAAAAGGGTTGAAGAAATACAAGAAATAAAATTCTTGAAATAGTTATCAATTTTCTCCAACAAAAAAACGGAAGCAAATCAATCGCTTCCGTTTTTTTTATGAGTTATTTTTTGACTAATTTTCAGTTCGTTGCTCCCAAATTGGTAACAGTTGCGCCAAGGTATCAACGGCTTTTTGCATGTCTTGTACACTCACATATTCATGTTTGGAATGAATCGCCATTTCACCTGTAAAGATATTTGGACAAGGCAATCCCATGAATGAAAGACGTGAACCATCAGTTCCTCCGCGAATAATCGTTGGTTTTGGTGTAATTCCCGCTTTTTCCATCGCTTCAATGGCATAATCAGTAACGAAAGGCACATCTTGAATGATTTCTTTCATGTTGCGGTATTGCTCAGTCACCTGACAAGTATAACTCGCACTTGGAAATTGCGCAATCGTTGCTTTCATCAAATCTTCCAAACGTGTTTCATATTCCGCCAATTTAGAAGTAATGTGATCACGAATGATAAAAGTAACTGTCGCTTCTTCCAAACCACCATTAAACGAAGTTGGATGCACAAAACCTTCTCTTCCAGAAGTTGTTTCTGGCGTCCAAGAATCTGTTGGCAATGAATGGATAAATGCAGAAGCAACTTTCATCGCGTGCACCATTTTCCCTTTTGCATAACCTGGATGTGCGCTCACACCTGTGATGTGAAAACTCATTGCATCAGCAGAAAAAGATTCGTCTTCAATTGCACCTAATTCACCGCTGTCCATCGTGTAACCGTAATCAGCGTTTAATTTTTCCATGTCTAAATGTTCCACTCCGCGACCAACTTCTTCGTCAGGCGTAAACAAAATGCGCACATCGCCGTGAATTACGTCAGGATGATTCACCAAATAATGCGCAAAATCCATGATGATGGCAATTCCCGCTTTATCGTCGGATCCCAGCAATGTCAATCCGCTGGCAGTAATGATATCGTCACCAATTTTTTCTTTCAAGTATTTATGTCTTTCCGTTGTAATGATTTGGTCATTGTCGTCTGGTAAAACAATCGGCGAGCCATCCCAATTTCTATGAACAATTGGTTTTACATTCGTCCCGCTGCAATCTGGCGCAGTGTCCATGTGAGAACAAAGACAAATGGTTGGAACATTTTTTTTAGATGAATTACTTGGAACCGTCGCGAAAACATAGCCCCATTCGTCCATTTCAGCGTCATTGATTCCCATTTCAAGCAATTCATCAACCAAAACTTTGGCCAAATCTTTTTGTTTCATTGAGGAAGGAAAAGAGGGAGAAACGGGATCAGCAGTAGTGTCAATTTGAACGTATTTCAAGAAGCGTTCTTCAACGGTGTATTTATAATTCATTTGATTTCGATTTTGGGAATAAAGATAGGGAATTGTTGGGAGATGAAAGAATTTCCGTGAATTTCAAATTAAGAATTGTATTTCTTGAAATTTTCAGCTTGCTCAAAGATTTCCTTGTAAACTTCATCTCTATCAACGGGAGGATAATCATTATCTGCAAGAAGAATAATTAATTCGACTTTTAATTCAGCCTTGATGTCATCGCGTTTACTCCAGTCAGTGTATTTGGCTTTATCGTCCACAACCATTTTTACTTTCTGAGCAAGAGGCAATAATTTATCTTCTGGATAGGTGAAATCATATCGAACCGCCAATGCTTTAAGAATGTCATAAAATGCTTTCTCTTCGATGTCAATTCCAAGGTCCTTGAAAGATTCTTTTTCTAGCTTTAAAGCGTAATATAAATTGATGATTTCATCCGTAAAGTCTTCTAAAACTTCACTTCGCAAGACATCATTTTCATTGCGCTCATTGTATTTTTCAACAATAGATTGCATCCGTTTTGAAAAGTCAATTCCAACAATTCTGTTCACTTTTTTAATGTCATTGATTGCCTTTGCAAGTAGTTTTTGAAGTAATTTAATCTTCGTATTTGGTAGTTTTATTTTGTCAATTTTCGCTAAATAATCATCTGAAAAAATGTCAATTTCACTATTGGTTTCATCTCCTAATTTGAAGATTTCTTCTATTCCTTCGCTTTCAATGGCATCTTGAATCAGTTGACGCACTTTCGCATTCATTTGCGCGGCATCTGGAGCAACGCCTTTGGTAAGTTTGTAAATAATTGAACGAACCGCGAAATAAAAATGTACTTCATCCCGCTCTTTTTGTGAAAAGGTTTCTGAACCTGAACAAATGTCGTATGCAGATTTCAACCGCTTCACGATGTACATAAATCGTTTCTGAATTTCTTCTGTTATTTGTGCAAATTCGGCTGCTTTATTCAGTGTTTTTAATTGTTCTAATGCTGAACCTTGATAGTAACCCGAAGCATCAAATTTGTGGAAAATCTTTCTCAATAAATCCAATTGGTCTTTAGCGGCTACAATGGATTGTTCAATGTCTTCTATCGTTTGTGCTTCGCCGCCGTTGTAATGAGCCAAAGCCAAATTCATTTGTTTTTTAATGCCGATGTAATCCACAACCAAACCTTTTTCTTTGCCTTCAAATCTTCTATTTACACGTGAAATTGTTTGAATCAAATTGTGTCTTTGTATCGGTTTATCTATGTAAATGGTATCTAAAAATGGAACATCGAATCCTGTGAGCCACATATCGACAACAATCGCAATTTTAAAATTTGACTTGACATTTTTAAATTGTCTATCCAATTCTTTTCGATCGTCTTTGGTGCCTAGCAAATTGTACAAGTCTTCTGCATCGTCTTTTCCACGAGTCATTACCATTTTGATAAATTCTGACGGCTTAATTTCTTTTTGTTCCTTTTCAGTCAATTCAATACCTTCGGCTGCAACTTTTGAAATTGCCCATTCAGGTCGAAGTGCAATAACATTTTTGTAAAATTCATAAGCAATAGGTCTACTGCTACACACAAAAAGTGCTTTTCCTTTCACGGTTGAACCTTCTGTTACGCGGTTTTCATAATGCCCTACAAAATCGTTGGCTAAATCTTTCAATCGCTTTGGATCGCCAATAATGGCGTTCATCTGTGCCATCGCTTTTTTACTTTCTTCAATCTGATTTTCATTGCTTCCTTCTTCAGCACATTGACTGTAATAAGCCTCAATTTCTTGCAGTTTTGAATTGTTGAGTAATACTTTGGCAGCTCTTCCTTCGTAAACAATACGAACTGTAATTTCATCGCGTACAGATTCTGTCATGGTGTAAGCATCCACGATTTCTCCAAAAACTTCAATGGTAGCATCGACAGGTGTTCCGGTGAAACCAACATAAGTTGCATTTGGTAAAGAATCATGTAAATGTTTCGCAAAGCCAAAACTTTTTTTAACGCCTTTTTCGGTGATTTTTATTTTCTGATCTAAATTTGTTTGACTTCGATGTGCTTCGTCTGAGATACAAATGACATTGGTACGATCTGTCAATAACTGCGTATCTTCCGTGAATTTATGAATGGTAGTTAAAAATACACCACCGCTATTTCTTCCTTGTAACAGTTCTCGTAAATTGCTTCTGCTTTCAACACTGATTACTGTTTCATCTCCAATAAATCCCTTGGCATTTGTAAATTGCCCTGCAAGTTGATCGTCCAAATCGGTTCTGTCAGTAATTAAAATAATGGTTGGACTTTTGAAATGCACACTGCGCATCAACAAGCGAGTGAGAAAAAGCATGGTGTAACTTTTTCCGCAGCCTGTTGTTCCAAAATAAGTTCCACCTTTTCCGTCGCCAGTGGGACGTTGGTGCTTTAAAATGTTTTGATATAATTTGGTTGCCGCATAGTATTGTGGATATCGGCAAACTATTTTTTCATTGTATTTGGAACTATCGGGAATGTAAATAAAATGTTGAATGATGGTTCTCAATCTTTCTCTATTAAACATTCCATGAATCAATGTAAACATGGCATCAATTCCATCCACTTCTTGCTGCATTCCTTCAATTTTGCGCCAAGCGTAATAAAATTCGTAGGGTGCGAAAAAAGAACCTGCTTTGGTGTTGACGCCATCGCTAATCACACAAAATGCATTGTATTTAAACAATTCAGGAATGTCTCGCTTGTAGCGCGTGGTCAACTGAATATATGCGTCGTGAATGCTGGTGTTTTCTTGAATGGCAGTTTTAAATTCAAAAACAACCATCGGAATTCCATTGATGTAAAGAATCAAATCTGGAATGCGCGTTTCTGAACCTTTGATGGCAAGTTGATTGACAATGCGGTAAGTGTTTTGGTCTTTTTCGCTGTAATCAATCAATTGGATGTAAATGTCTTTTTGCGAACGGTCGTCGCGTTTCAATAAAAAACCATCCGTAATCATTTTGAGAATGGTCTTGTTACTCTCATATAAGTCAGAAGCAGGAAGTCTTTCTAGATCTCGAACAATTGAATTGATTTCTAATAAAGTAATTCCTTCTGAGGCATATTTTTGAGCCAAATAATTTGTCAAATCATCTTCAATAAGCACTTGTTCACTGGCTCTTTGATGATAAAACACCAAGGAATCAGCGGCTATTTTTTCGTCCTCTTCACGTAAATTAGCTCCTGGAGTATAAATCATTTCTTCTTGGGAAAGAAGTTCGATAAATGCTTGCTCTAATTGTGATTCAGTGAATTTCATGGAAGTGGTTTTGAGTCAATCTACAAATACTTTTGGTTGATTTTAGTACTATTTGCTGACTAAAATACACAAAACATTTTTAAACTCGATTTTAAGGATTCAAATCTTCTTTTTTTTCTTATTGAGCTGGATTGAACATAAATAAGCAGATTTTAATCTATCTATTCATTATTTTCCTTCTTTTTCAATGTGTTTACACCCACATTATATGCATACAAAGCTGCTGGTAAAAATGTAAATTCAATTTCTTGAAAAGTTTTATTTCCTTCTCTATTAATTGTTGTCACCAAAGCACTTGATAGGCAATTATTGCCACAAAATTGTATCATGCTGATTAGTTCGTTTGTTTTTTCAACATAGCGATTACTCCACTTAATCTCAAGTCCCCAAACTGGTTTGAAATTTTTATCATCTAGCAAAACTAAATCAACTTCACCCTCTTTTTTGTCTTTCCATCGGGCATAATTGAGATTCAAGTTTTCTCGGTGCATCCATTGTGATAGAATGGCGGTTTCTACCATATTTCCCATTTCTTGATCACTTTCTGAAATAGGAGAAAACAACGCTGTGCGCAAAGATGAATTTGTTAAATATACTTTAAAACTAGTGACTCTTTTTAATCTTTTAGCGTTGATATTTAATTTGTTAAGCACTTTGATTAAAAAGGCTGCTTCTAAGTATTCTAAATATTTTTTTAAGGTGTCTTTTTGAATTCCGCTCTCTTTCGACATAGTTTCATACGAAAACTCATTCCCAGTATTGTAAGCAATATACGTGAAGAAACGATTGAGTTCTTGTACATCTTTAATACCATATAAGCTAGGTAAATCTCGCAACAACACTTTGTCTACAATGTCATTTTTAACATATCTGCCCATATCACTCTGAATTTTTTCAGACAATACAACTTCAGGATAACCCCCGAAATTAAGGTAATTCACAAATTCTTTGTTGAGTTCATCGATATTGTTTGTCAGTTGATAAGGAACCTCTTTTCCATTGTAGTTGATTGTTCCTTCAACCATTAAATGAGATCGCTTTTTTAAATGAATAAATTCTTGAAACGTCAAAGGTGGGAGCATAAAATCAGTGAATCTTCCAGCGCCACTTTCTGTGCTATGCCAACGCAAGGCTGCTGCTGCCGAACCTGAAACGATAAACTTTGTCTTCGGATAACTGTCTACCAAGACTTTTAAGTGTCGCTCCCAGTCTTTCAAATACTGAATCTCATCAAAAAAGACATAGCAATCTTCCAACGTTTTAATTTTCAATGCCTGAGCACACAAATCTAAAATTTCCTGCAAACTCAAATTGATATAGATCGGATTGTCAATACCTATAAAAAATAATTTTTGAGGATTCACTTCTTCCTGAATCAATTGATCGATGGTATGAAACATCATTACTGTTTTACCAACACGCCTTGGCCCCATCAAAACCACCGCTCTTTTAATCTCTTTCTCCACCACAAATGGATAGAAAAGTTTAAAATACAAACGTTTCGACATCGAGCTGTAGAGCTCAGGAATGGCCTGCGTTACCCACCACGGATTTTCATAACGCAAACGTTCTAAGATTTTTTCTGGCGGAATAAGGGTTGAAATCTTCATTTTTTTGCTTATTTCGACAAATATATAATAAATAAGCAGATTTAAATCTATCTATTTTTTAATTTTTGGGGTGAATAAGTTTTTTTGAACGAAAAATAGGCTTATTTATTAATTTTTTCCAATAAACTTTTCCCTCCAAGTGAAATATTTTGTGACAAATAGTGTTGTCTTAACCATGCAGTATTTTTAAATCAAATCAAAGGTGAAAGAAGAGTTTTTAATCAAGCTATTCAAAAACATTTAAAAACCCCCTTGAAAATTAAGCACTAATTCAAATTTCAACTTTTGTCATTTTTGAAAGCAACAATTCTTTCATTTCTGTTAAATTTTGATTTTCAATAGTTTTTAAATAAATAAGTTCAATTATTTTTTTTGTAATTACTTCAAAATTTATAATTGTATTTTTTGACGGTAATAATATTGGCATTTCTCTTAAGAAACCTAGTGTTACATAATTTTGTGTACTACCATTTGGATTAGAGGCAAGATAAGTTTTCATATAATCACTTTTAAGATAGAATAAAATATATTCAGAGATTTCTTTATTTTCTGATGTTTTGAATAAACCTACATTTTTAATTGCAAAGTTTATTTCGTCATATAGGACATAATTCACTAGTCCGACTGTACCAATCATACTGAACAAAATATCGAATTTGTCAACTTTACTTCGTTTGTTTGTTTGAATAAAATCTTCTTCACAAATATTATAAGTTTCATTTAACGCAATATCATAAGAGTTGAGATGTGTTGAAGTTACTAGAGGAAATCCCTGTTCAATAGGGTTTGGAGATTCATGTGTACCGTCTTTTATATTTACAATACTTGACAAGTTTACATATTCCCATCCCTTCGGAATCTCACCGAACTCACTCTCAACCATTTCCCCACCAAAACTTTTATAAGGCAAACCCTCCTCATTGGGAAATTCAAACTCCACAAACCACCTCCTATAAATCGCCTGCGCCGTTTCTTCCAATTTTTGAATTAAATTTTCATTCAGCTTGATGCGGTTTTGAATGGTTTTGTATTCGTGTACAATTTCTTGTTGCTTTTCGAGAGAGGGAACGGGGAGTTTTATTTCACAAAAAGAAGACCAAGGTAAACCACCGCGTACATCAGCGTCTGTGTAAAACCAAGCGTTTCGGTCAAATTCCTTTCTCGAAAACCACATCATCAAGTATTCTGGCAAAAGTTCATTGGTGTTTTTTATTTCAAAAACGTCATAAGCTGGAGAAACTAGAAATTCCTCTTCTGATTTTGAAAGCGCAATTGGAATACGATAATCTCGTCCAACGTGCATTCTATTACAAGCAAATTGACCCTTTGAAACAATTCTGTACGCCGTTAGATCTGTTCCAATCACATTTGCTACAGATGGCATGAAGAATTTATCAATGTTAATACCTAGCAGATTTGAAACTTTACCATCACGGTTTTTGGTTTTCACCAATTGAATATAATCCCCAATTTGTTTGTAATTACTTCCCATATTCAAAACGTTGTTGGATGATTAACTTTTCGCGTTCAATTTCTGCAATTAATTCAGCTTCACTTGGTAAGTAAGGCAAGTATTTATTTGCAAAGAGTTGTTTATTTTCGCTCAACACCGAATATTTGACGATTGTACTATCCGTTTCTGTACAAAGTAATATTCCGATAGTTGGGTTGTCTCCTTCAGGGCGTTCTAGATCGTCAAACATGCGGACATACATGTCCAGTTGCCCTATATCCTGATGCGTGATTTTGTTGGTTTTTAATTCTACAATCACAAAACACTTCAAGATGTAATTGTAAAAAACCAAGTCGATGAAAAAATCTGCTGTTTCTGTACGAATGTGTTTTTGGCGCGCAACAAATGAAAATCCTTTGCCTAATTCTAGTAAAAATTGTTGTAAGTTATCGATCAATGCTTGCTCTAACTCTTGTTCGGTGTATCCTTTATTGGAGGGTAAATTTAAAAAGTCCAGTACCGCAGGATTTTTGATGAAATTATCTGCGCTTTGTTGAAAGACAGTTGTATTTTCTTCCATTTCTTGTTGCACCAATTCTTTCTTTTGCGAAGATAGCAAGCGTTGAAAATATAAGGTGGATATATTGCGGTCTAAAGTTCTAACAGACCAATTTTGTTCAGCTGCTTCATGGAGGTAATAAGTTCTTGCTTGCTCATTTTCGACGCGGATTAATCTCTCATAATGAGACCAGCTCAATTTGGCAGACAGTGTCTGTTGTTTTTGTTGATGCAAATTAGCAGACAATGTCTGTTCTATTTCTAAACCACTAAATATCAGGTAAAATTTACGGAAATTCTGGAGATTAGTAACTGAAAATCCTTTACCAAATTCTTTGTTTAATTCAACTGAAAGTGATTGAAGAATTTCTTTGCCATAAGCAGCCCGGTCGTTTCCCGTTTGCTCTTCCTCCACAATCCGTTTCCCAATCAACCAATAGGCTTCCACCATTGCTGAATTTACCGCGGAATATGCGTTCTGCCTTGCCTCAGCTAGTATTTGCTTTATTTCAAGGATATAACTTACTCCACTATTCAATTCCATATCCCAAGGTTTTAAATACGTCCAGCAAGTCTTTTTTACTTTCTTCTTCCGCTTTTAGCAATTCTGCAAAATCTGTTTGGAGCGCTTTCATTTTGTCGTCAAAATCAATGTTTTCATCTCGATTTACAAATTCGATGTATTTACTCGGCACCAGTGAAAAATCTTTCTTGCTTACTTCTTCCAATGTTGCGCTGTAGCAAAACTCTGGAACGTTAACATATGCTGGGCAGTCTTCGAGAGCCTCAGACTGCCAAGAATGGTAGGCTTGGGTTATTTCCAGGATATTTTCTTCCGAAAATTGCGTGAATTTTTTCTCAAAGGGAATGCCTTTTTCTCGTAAATCCATGAACAAAAATTCGTGTTTTCGGTTTCGGTAGTTTTTTATTCCATCAGGCAACTGAAGTATTCTTTCTTTTTTGTTTTTATTTAAAATCCAAAGTGTTACCGAAATGTTTGTGGTGTAAAACATGTTCTGCGGCAGAATAATAACAGCTTCTACCAAATCGTTTTCAATCAGTTTTCTGCGAATTTTGTATTCTTCGCCACCGCCAGAAAGGGCACCATTTGCCAAGATAAATCCAGCCACGCCATTTTCAGATAGTTTCGAAACCATGTTCAAAATCCAGCCATAATTGGCATTGCTCGTAGGTGGTACGTCGTAACCTTGCCAACGTGGGTCGTCGGTCAATTCGTCGCTCGCTCTCCAATCTTTTTGGTTAAACGGCGGGTTCGCCATGATAAAATCCGCTTTCAAATCTGGGTGTTGGTCGCGCGCAAAGGTATCGGCTGCCACTGCGCCTAAGTTCGCAGCAATGCCGCGAATGGCCAAATTCATTTTTGCCAGTTTGTAAGTCGTAGAAGTATATTCTTGTCCGTAGATGGAAATGTCTTTGGTGTTTCCGTGGTGTGCTTCAATGAATTTAATACTTTGAACAAACATACCACCCGAACCGCAAGCTGGGTCATAAATGATTCCTTTGTACGGTTCGATCAATTCAGCGATGAGGTTTACAATGCTTTTCGGCGTGTAAAATTCTCCTTTTCCTTTTCCCTCCGCGAGTGCAAATTTGGAAAGAAAATATTCGTAAATCCGCCCAATGATGTCTTGTTGTTTGTCTTTAAGTGTATCAATGTTGTTGATTGTATCTAGCAAAGCGGCTAATTTACTCACGTCCATGTTGAGGCGAGAAAAGTAGTTGTCAGGCAAAGCGCCTTTGAGCGAAACATTGTTTTTCTCAACGGTGTGCAATGCTGTATCTATTTTGAGTGAAATGTCGTTTTGTTTGGCATTGTCCATAATGTAACTCCAACGCGATTCTTCTGCGAGGAAGAAAACATTTTTCATGTTGTAAAATTCGGGCATTTCGAGGTACTTTTCTTTCCCGTCTGCGATGAGTTCACTGCGTCGTTCGAGGAATTTATCGCTAGAGAATTTCAGAAATATCAGCGCCAAAACAACGTGTTTGTATTCAGACGATTCAACGGTTCCTCTCAGTTTATTTGCAGAATCCCAAAGGGTTTCTTCGATGGATTTTTGTTTGGTTTGTTTTGCCATTTTATTGTAAATATCAACTAGTTTGATGATTGATTAAAAGCAATTAAATCTAATAAAAAAAGCTTTATAGATTTATCGTTCATAAAGTTAGTATTATTTGGATTGTAGAAAACATAGTTTCAAATTAAGTTTTCAACCCATTTTAAATTCATTATTTTTAGAATTTGATCTAAAATATTTAATATGATTTTGCTATTGCGTGAATCGATTTAAAGGCTTTCATTTCTGGCCTTGGAAGAAAGGTTTTTAAATGTGCACTGAAAATGTAGACTTTTGGAGGAAGCTACGGAGTGTCAGCGGAGTAGATCACCGACAAAATCACGTTTTCAGAAGCTTTTAAAATAAAGCGCTTGAGGCGATAATTTGATTTCGTACGAAAATTTGCGCTTTAACTTGATGACTCAGCCTTGATTTTTGGGTTCGTTTTGATCAAGCAAAAGGAACAAGAGAATTTTAACCCAAAAAAAAAGACCAGCCAAAGCCAGTCTTTTCAAAAATCTATTTAAAAATCAATTAGATAATTTCGTTTGCAGCGAAATGAAATATACCTTCGATTTCAGCATTTTCGTCTGAGTCAGAACCGTGAACAGCGTTACGACCTTTTGATTCAGCGTAATATTTACGGATTGTACCTTCAGCAGCCTCAGCTGGATCAGTAGCACCAATTAACGCACGGAAATCAGCAACTGCGTTTTCTTTTTCCAAGATTGCAGCAACGATTGGTCCAGAAGTCATGTATTCAACTAATTCACCATAAAATGGTCTTTCAGCGTGAACTTCATAAAATTTTTGTGCTTGTTCTGTTGTCAATTGTGTCAATTTCATCGCTTTGATTTCAAAACCAGCTGCGATAATCATGTCGATAATTTTTCCTGTGTGCTTGTTCTCAAGTGCATCAGGCTTTAACATTGTAAATGTTCTATTTGTTGCCATTTTCTTTTTTCTAAATTGGGTGCAAAGATACGTTTTTTAGATTGAAGTCGGAAGTGATTGGGTGAAAGACTTGTTAATTTAATGGAAAAGATTTTAAGATATTAGGATTTTAGGATGTTAAGACTTTGGATTTTCTCTAGTTTTGAGAGCATTTTAAAGCAACTGAAAAAGTTAAAGTCTTGAAGCTATGAAGAAGTGATTCCTAAGATCTTAAAGCGCAGCGGGTCTTTTTTTAGTGAAAGGTATTATGATGTTAAGACTAATTTGTGCCCACCAATCCACCAATCCACCAATCCACCAATCTAATAATCCAAAAATCCAATAATCCAACACCGCCGCAGGCAGACGCGCAGCGAATCTAACAATCCAATAATCTAACAATCCAATAATCCAAATTATTTCCGTTCATACTGGCAGCACGCATGCAATTTCTTATACGCTTTGTCGTCGCCCTTGTATTTCACGTTGTCGTAACCGGCCAAAGCGATGTTTTTTTGAATTTGGTCTAAATTGATTTTATTGGCGTCAAATTTTACGTTGATTAATTTTTTGTCCACGTCCCAATTGGCACTTTCAACGCCTTCCACTTTCAATGATTTTTCGATGGTTTCTTTGCACATTTCGCAATTTCCCCAAACAGTAAAAGTCGTTTCTCCTTTGCCGTCTACAATGGTCGTTTTGGTGAATTCGGTGATTTTCTTGGTAACCGTCTCTGTTTTATCGCTACTACTTCCGCAAGAATTTAAAATCAAGCCGATTGAAAAAATCACAGCGGCAAATGAATATTTTAAGATTGTCTTTTTCATGGTAGTAAATTTAGATTATTTTTAATTTTTCTGCAACAATTTTATCAACGGGAAAAGTCATTTCATCTGATGAAATATTTTTCAACGGAATCCAACGAGGCATTTCGCCATCCTCCTTCAAAATTTGCTTTTCGCTATTTGCTGGAATGTTTTGCCAATTTTGAGCACTTACCCAAAAGTAGAATATCAACAATTGATGATTTGGATTGAACGCGGATTCTTGGTAAAAATCGTTGACAAAAAACAATTCTCCAACTTCAATTTCGAGCATTAATTCCTCTAAAAATTCACGTTTCAAACCATCTGCAAGTCCTTCGCCGAATTCCAAACCGCCGCCAGGAAATTTGGTAAATGCGTGGTTAAATCGAAATTCATCCGTGATTAAAACTTCATCTCGGTCGTTTTTCAACAAACCATAAACCCGCACATTGAAACTTTTCATTTCAATTATTTCTCTAAAATTGATTTGATATCTGGTCTGAAATACAATTCAGATTTCAATACTTTTCCATCTTCGCGGTAAATTGGTTTTCCATTTGCATCCAATTTACTCATGTTGGAGCGTTGAATTTCTTGGAAAACCTCCACAATTTTATCTTGTAAGCCATGACGTAAAATTGTTCCACATAATATGTACAATTGATCACCCAAGGCATCGGCTACTTCCACCAAATCGCCATTTTTGGCTGCTTCTAAATATTCCTCGTTTTCCTCTTTCATCAAGTTGAAACGCAATTCTATTTCGGATTCTGTAAGGTTAACTGTTGGTTCATAGTGATTTTTGATTCCAAAAGCATCATGAAATTGTTCTACGTGTCCGATTGTTTCTTGAATTTTCATTTTTGTGGATTTTATTTTTCGTAAAATTAAAAAAAGGGATTATCAATGAAGACAATCCCTTTCAGATATTTTAAGGTGTTGAGATTATTCTCCTACAACTTCAAATGTAAATGTTGGTTTAACACCTTTGTGTAAGTTAGCTTCCGCTTGGAAAGTACCAACTTCTTTAATTGGCTCATCTTTGATTTTCAATGATTTTCTATCGATATCAAAACCAGCAGCACGAAGTGCTTCAGCCAATTGAACAGTGTTAACAGAACCAAAAATCTTACCGTTTTCACCTACTTTCGTAGAGATAGAAACAGTTACTTCAGCCAATTTAGCAGCAATTGCTTCTGCTTCAGCCATGATTTTAGATTCTTTGTGAGCTCTTTGCTTCATTGTTTCAGCGTGTGCTTTCTTGTTAGAAGGCGTAGCCAAAATTGCATATCCCTGAGGGATCAAAAAGTTGCGTCCGTAACCGTTTTTTACTGAAACAGTTTCGTCTTTATAACCCAACTTATCTACGTTTTTCTTTAAGATAATTTCCATTTTACTTCAAGTTTTATTTGTTTGACAAGTGGCTTATTTCAACATATCACCAACATAAGGCAAGATTGCCAAATGACGAGCTCTTTTGATAGCCTTGTTAACCTTAGTTTGGTATTTTTGAGAAGTACCAGTGATACGACGAGGAAGAATTTTTCCTTGTTCGTTTACCAATTTCAACAAAAAGTTTGGATCTTTATGATCGATGAATTTAATTCCACTTTTTTTGAATCGGCAATATTTTTGTTTTTTAATGTCGATGTTAATCGGCGTTAAATAGCGAATATCGTTTTGTGCCATTTCTTTAAAATTTTTGTGTTAAACAATTAAGCTTCTGCTTTCGCAGTTTTAGCTTCACCCATTTTAGCGCGTCTTTTCTCAGCGTAAGCAAGGTGATTTACGTCCATTTTTAC
>JBIKJE010000110.1:0-7879 GCA_044361165.1 Crocinitomicaceae bacterium
AATGCAATGATTACCGCCAATGTTTTCATTTTCATTATGGCCATAATTATTGGGTTTACGAATAGATTTGGTATTCTTCTCGCCATTGAAATTCCAGTATTCTGCTTTGTATTCTCGATGTTCACCATTTATGGAGCACGCGCTTCATCTGTTGGAATCGCTTCACTTTTGGTCATGATTGTTGGAATTGACCAACATTTAAATCCAACTCAAACACTCATTCACGCCTCACTGCTGGTTTCTGGGGGCGTTTGGTATTTGCTTTTCAGTATGACGCTAACCCAGGTTTTACCTTATCGTCCTGCAGAACAAATGCTCGGTGAATGCATCTTCGAAATTGCGAAATACATCAAGATTAAGAGCGACTTTTACGATTCTAAAAACAACAAAGAAATCAATCAACGAGCCCTTATCGATCAGCAAATTTTAGTAAACCAAGCACAAGAGAACGTAAGAGAAATACTCTTTAAAACAAGAAAATTACTCAAAGATTCTAGTCCACAAGGCAATTTATTAATCATGTCATTTATCGATGTAGTTGATTTATATGAGCATGCGATGGAAAGCCACCAGAATTACGATGTACTGCACAATGAGTATGATTCGACCAAAATATTAACTAATTTTCAGAAGACTATTTTTAACTTGAGTGAAGAATTAAAGTACATCGGACTTTGTATTCACAACCATGAAACGGCAAAAAAAATCCCTTTGACCGCTGATTTATTGGTTGGGATTAAATCTCAAATTGACGCTTTAGACCAAAAAGGTATTCAAACTGTGAGCTTAAAAAAGATCCTCGTGAACTTAAGAAACATGACGCAACGGGTGGAAAAAATGTACGCTTATCACCAATCAAAAACAAATGTTCCAGAGGCACGAAAAAATGAAATTCACACTTTGGCGACACATCAACAATTCGATTGGAAACTTTTTGGAGAAAATTTAACCTTCAAATCTTCCATTTTTAGACATTCATTTCGTGTTGCAATTGTGTGTTTAATCGCATTTATTTTTGCCAGAAATTTCTATACTGGACAATATAGCTACTGGATTTTATTAACCATTTTGGTGATTTTAAAGCCTGCTTTTAGTCAAACAAAAAAGCGAAACTATGAAAGAATTGTCGGCACTGTTGCCGGCGGATTACTCGGGATTTTGATTTTATTTTTCGTAAAAGATATAAATTTCAAATTTTGGTTACTGCTATTTTTTATGATTTTAACCTACAGTTTTGCGCGAATAAAATACGTTGTAAGTGTCTTTTTCATGACTCCTTTTATCCTTTTGATGTTCGATTTTATCGGTCAAAATAATGAAATTTTACTTGTTAAAGAAAGAATTTTAGACACTTTTATAGGAGCTGGAATCGCTTCTTTGGCAAGTTATTTTATCCTTCCGAGTTGGGAATCTTTTCAAATTAAGAAAATGATGTCTGAAATGATTCAAAAAAACATGAACTACCTTCAGTGCGTAATCAACTATAAAACAGATGATTTGAATAGTCAACTTAAATATAAACTTTCACGTAAAGAAATGTATGTGAGTACTTCCAATCTGAGCTCTGCTTTCCAGCGAATGTTAAATGAACCTAAAAGAAAGCAACGAAATGTAAATGAAGCAAATAAATTCATTCTATTAAACAATTTGTTCGCGTCAAATGTCGCTTCAATATCCTACATAATGAAAGAAGAAAAACCTCAGTTTAGCGACAAAGAAATCAGAGAAATAAGAAAGTCATTCAACTTAATGAAAGAGAGTTATGGTTATTTTGATAAAGTTATAGTCGAAGTGGAATTATTAATAAATACTGACGCAAATTGCACAACCCAAAACAATCAAATTGAACTTTGTAACAACTTGGTTCAAATCGCTTCTGAAATAAAAAAGTTAAGTGCAAAAATTGTTGAAGAAGAATGATGTTTTTTTTGATTTCAAAATACAAACCTTTATTCTTCAATTCTATTTCGATAAATACAAGATTGATTTGATAAGTACGCGTTAATTCCTGTCTAATAACTTCCAAACTTTCGCAAATACATTTTCGCAAAATTCTCCTTATCTTTACACTCAAAATTTACAAAAATCATGGAAATCCCAAAAATGTATGAGCCTGTTAAGGCAGAGGAAAAATGGTATGCTTACTGGATGGAAAAAGGTTATTTTCATTCTGAACCAGATGGTCGCGAAGCATATACTGTCGTCATTCCTCCGCCAAACGTAACAGGAATTCTGCACATGGGTCACATGTTGAATAATACGATTCAAGATGTATTGGTTCGTCGTGCAAGAATGCTTGGCAAAAATGCATGTTGGGTTCCGGGAACAGATCACGCTTCCATTGCAACTGAAGCCAAAGTTGTTCAAAAATTACGCAAAGAAGGAATCAAAAAATCTGATCTTACGCGTGACGAATTTTTGAAGCATGCTTTTGAATGGAAAGACAAACATGGTGGAATCATTTTAGAGCAATTGAAAAAGTTAGGTTGTTCTTGTGATTGGGAACGAACTAGCTTCACGATGGATCCTGAATATTCGCAATCTGTTTTGGATGTTTTTATCGACCTATATAAAAAAGGTAAAATTTACCGAAGCGTTCGAATGGTCAATTGGGACCCCGAAGCATTGACTGCACTTTCTGACGAAGAAGTAATTCACAAAGAAGTTAATTCGAAATTATTTTACGTTAGATATAAAATTTCAGGTAGCGAAGATGAATGGTTGACAATTGCAACGACACGTCCAGAAACTATTTTGGGTGATACTGCAATTTGTATCAATCCAAATGATGATCGTTTCAAACATTTACATGGTAAAAGCGCCATCGTTCCAATTTCGAATCGAGTGATTCCAATTATCCAAGATGAATACGTGGATATGGAGTTTGGAACTGGTTGTTTGAAAGTTACACCTGCGCACGACACAAACGATTACGAACTTGGCAAAAAACACAATTTAGAAACGCTTGATATTTTCAACGACAATGGAACTTTGAACGAATTAGGTTTGCATTATGCAGGTCAAGATCGTTTTGATGTACGTAAAGCAATTGAAAAAGAATTGTATGACAAAGGTTATTTGGTGAAAACCGAAGACCATATCAATAAGATTGGCTTTTCTGAAAGAACAGACGCGGTAATTGAACCGAAATTGTCGTTGCAATGGTTTGTGAGCATGAAAGAATTGGCACAGCCTGCTTTGGACAATGTAATGAATGGAAATATCAATTTTCATCCTGAAAAGTTCAAAAATACCTATCGCCACTGGATGGAAAACGTGAAGGATTGGTGTATTTCTCGCCAACTTTGGTGGGGACATCAAATTCCAGCATGGTATTTTGGAACTGGTGCGAATGATTACGTTGTTGCTAAAACAATTGAAGAAGCGATTATTATTGCTTCAGAAAAAACTGGAAGATCGATTACTTCATCTGAATTGAAACAAGACGAAGATGTATTGGATACTTGGTTTTCAAGTTGGTTGTGGCCGATTTCGGTTTTCAACGGATTGACTCGTCCAGGAAATGAAGAGATTAAATACTATTATCCAACCAATGATTTAGTGACGGCTCCAGAAATTATGTTTTTCTGGGTCGCAAGAATGATTATTGCTGGATATGAATATTTGGGAGATATTCCTTTTAAAAATGTTTATTACACAGGAATTGTTCGCGATAAATTAGGCCGTAAAATGTCTAAATCGCTTGGAAACTCTCCAGATCCAATCGAATTGGTTGAAAAATTTGGTGCAGATGGAGTGAGAATGGGAATATTAATTTCTTCTCCAGCCGGTAACGATTTGCCTTTTGATACAAGTCAATGTGAGCAAGGAAGAAACTTTACCAATAAGATTTGGAATGCATTTCGTTTAGTGAGCAACTGGGAAGTTCGCGATATCGAGCAACCTAAAGCTTCTATCAAAGCAATTGAATGGTTTGACACAAAATTCAACCAACAATTGGCTGAAATCAATGATTCTTTTGATAAATTCAGAATTTCTGAAGCATTGATGTCTACTTACAAATTGGTTTGGGACGATTTCTGTTCATGGTATTTGGAAATGATCAAACCTGGTTATGAACAACCCATTGACGCGTCAACATTGGAAGCAACGAAAGGCTTTTTTGAGAAAATTTTGAAAATCATTCAACCGTTCACGCCATTTATCGCAGAAGAAATTTGGCATTTGATTCGTGAACGCAAAACGGGTGAAGACATCATTATCGCTGCATGGCCGACGATTGAAAAGAAGGATGAAAAAGTGTTGACGGAATTCACGAAAGCGGAAGAAATCATCACCAACATTCGAAATATCCGCAAACAAAACAACATCGCGACGAAAATCAAAATGGATTTGTTTGTGAAAAAGAACCAAGAATCCGATGCAAGTTTTGATTCAGTAATTGTCAAAATGGGGAATTTGAGTCAGTTGGAATATGTTTCTGAAAAAATCAACAATGCGTATTCATTTTTGGTAAATTCAAATGAATATTTCATTCCATTCGGAGATAACATTGATTTAGACGCAGAACGCGCAAAATTGGGAGAAGAATTGACTTATACCCAGGGATTTTTAAATTCAGTTTTGAAAAAATTGCAAAATGAGAAATTCGTATCTGGTGCACCGGAGCAAGTGTTGGAAAATGAACGTAAAAAAGAAGCTGATGCTCGCCAAAAAATTGCCATTTTGGAAGAAAAATTAGCAGGTTTGCAATAATATCAAACTAAAATATGGAAACGCAGTTACTTTTTGTGCTGCGTTTTTTTTGTTAAAAGGATTTTAAAAAAAATAATCTATTCAAAGAAACAATTAACTTTATCCTATAAAATAATACCATGAAACGTTTTTGTATTCTCTTAATCATTATATTTTCAAGTAAATTCTCTTTCAGTCAATTAGGATTTTTTCTATTGAAAGATACAGTTCCTGGAATGGTACACAAACAAATCAAAGACATACAAGAAACTGCCGGGAAAAAATTGATTTTATTGGGAGAATCAAAAGACGAAAATCTGACAAGAACTTCGCCTTTCTTGATGGAAACCAATAGTAAAGGACAATTGATTCGAAAAATTCACTTTAAGAATGAAGTTAATAATGTGAAAAAAATAATTCCTATCAATACTACATCAAACAGACTTTACGGAATGAACAATACGGTAGGAGGAATTTCTAAAATGTATGCCCAAACCATCGGTAAAGATACGAAAGCGACTTTTGAATCAATTTCGAGCGAAAATTCTGTGGTTTACGGCGAAGTCCTTCCCTACTCTAAAACACATACTTTTATCATTCAGTCTGTTAGAAAAAATGGAAGTAAAATTTTTAACCTCAATTTCATCAAAACACCAAACGAAAATTATTCTTCTACTCCATTCGGTGTACATGAATCGAAATACACAGAAATGTGCATGAATGCGGTGTTGGATAAGAATAAAAATTTCTTTATCACTGGAATTAAAGTTATCGATGATTCAATAACACCTTTTGTTTATGCATTTGACTCATTAGGCAATGAACGTTGGACAAATTTCCCTAAAATCGACAAAACTTTTGAAAATCTTAAAATCAGTCTTGATAAACACAATAACGTACTTTTTTCGGCTGCGTATCGCAATAATAAAATGGGTACTTGTTGGACGCAAATATGGAAATTCGACAACAAAGGAAATTTGATTGGCGAGACAAAAATTGAGAATATTAAATCGAACGGTCAAATTTTGTTGAAAAATGGAAATACCATTTTATATGGCACTCACTTTCAGGTTTACGACCGAAGATTTATCATTAGCAAAGGAAATTGGGTAATTTTAGATGATTCACTGAAAGTTGTTGCAGCAGACGAAATGAATGCCAAAGATTCGCCTGACGCAGACTTAACACCATTGGCTATGATTGCAAAACCAACAAGTTCAGAATTTCATTGTGGTATTCAATTATCAGACGGAAGAATCGCTTTGGGCGGACGAGTTACCTATCCCGAATTCCCTGAAGAATCCAAGATTTTGGGTTGCAATCACTACAATGAAGCTTGTATTTTGTTGCTTAGTGAAAAAGGGATTTTTAGACCAACTGCGAAATAGACTTTTGGATTGACGAGTCGATGCTTCGCGCTCAATGCGTGGCTACCTTCAGTGGAATTAGATTTACGCAATAAAAAACATTTATATCAACAGTCTTAAAATCTTAATATCCAATATCTTGTCGGCTATTCTCGATCCACCAAAGGTTCGTATGCTTCTAATTTCAAACCTGAAATTTTCAATTTACTTCCGTTTTGATTAAAAACATCGATGCGAATTACATCCTCTTTACTCCTGAAATTTGGTGTTATGTAAGATACTAACACTTCCTTTTTTATGGTATCAAGGTGGAAAATGGTTTCTTCCATTGAAATGCCCCTCCAAGCGTAAAAGCCATTTCCATGCTTCATTGCCATCGTGAAAAATTTACCTTTTAGATCATCTGTTTTTCCTTCATATTTCCATCGTGCAACCACCCAAAAATAAGACTTCGATGAAATTTCAGAAGGTGATAAATCAATCGTTGGGGTATATTGATTTAAACTATCCAATTGAAAATCAGACTTGAATCTAAAGTATTTTTGGTAACACTTTTTGAATTTATCATCTTTATAATCAAATTCATTCATTGTTCCTCGATCAATAGACAACAACGTTTTTTGGTATTCTGTTACACCAGAAATTTGTCCAAAAGTAGAAAAATAATAGTCTTTGGTGATTCTCGAACCGTGCAGAATCCCAAGTGTGATTTGGTAGGTTTGAAACAAATTGAATAAAAATGACAATGAAATTAAACCAGCAAAAAACCAATTTAATTTAGAATCTTTTATTTTCAAAATGAAAAACCCCAACGCAATTGTCATCAAAGGATAAATATCTAGCAATGCACGCTGACTGAAACTTTCGGCGTACCACCAAGTTGTCCAACAACTTATCACGTACAAGAAAATTAAAAATACGATTAAAGAAGTGAATCCATTTGGTGCTTTTTTAATCCAAAAATAAAAACCACAAATCGCAAAAAACATCAAGGAAGTATAGAGCAACCAACCTTTTTTAAAGCTAAAAAGTACTTCCAAAATGTAAGGCGTAAACCAATCAAATCCTTCGCCTAAATTATTTGCATAACTATTGACAACGAATGAACCTGAAACCAATTTCCAGTAAATAAATTGCGGTGAAAAAGTGATAACAAAAGCTAAAATTGTCGCAAAAAGCACCCACTTTCTGAATTGAATAAAATGGCGAACTTTACCCAAAAAACCACCGAAATCATTTAAATTCCAAGCTATTGGAATCAATGTCAAAATCAAATCTGGTGGTCTAACTAATCCGATGAAACCAACAATCACGCCCAGAAAAATTCCATTCTTAAGATTTATTTCTTGGTGAAATTTGATTGTGAAAAGCAATAAAAGCGAAACCAAGAAAAACTCCAAATTGTGGGAAATTCCCAATGATGCAAACTGCATGAAGAAAAAATTTGTTCCGAAAACCACTAAAATCAGCAGCAGTGCAATTAATTTATCTTCAAAAAAATACGCCAGTACTTTTCGCAAAACAAAAATCCCAGCAATGAAATAAGAAAATGCACCAATGGCAATCATCGTCTGGTAAGGGAATGAAAATCCATCTCTTGGATAATTCCCAATACTTGCCCAAACTTCAGCAATTGCATAAAACGGAACCATCATAATTGCCCAACCAGAAGTATATTTAATCATAAAATGACCATTTTCTAGCAGTACAAATTGATACAAAGTGTTGGTGTTTTGGTATTGCTTTTGAATTCCTTCAAAAAAACTTAAATCTTGAATATCAAGTGTTCCATTATGAAACAAATTTGCCAAATAAGC
>JBIKJE010000111.1:0-7833 GCA_044361165.1 Crocinitomicaceae bacterium
AAATACTCAACCAAATAATCAGGTAAAAGCAACTTTAACAAATCAATATTTTCCAAAAAAAATCATTTAGGAATCAAAGGTCATAAAAAAATCTTAGATTTAGCTCCACAGGTATTTGTTATGATCCATAGTAAATATTGATTTTAGATTTCATTTTTGAAATTCAGTTTTCCTTTTCCACAACTAAATCACTTTCAATTTCAGGGTATTTTTTCTTCAATTGAGCTATTTCAGCTTGCAAAGCCAATACTTCTTTTTGTTTCACATTGTAATATTTGTATTCAAAAAGTGAAGAGATCATATACCCTAATGATAAACAAATGATTATTAAGAGTGTTACGTACATTTTTAAACGAAAGAAAATAAATTCAACTTCAATTTCTTTCCAGTTTACAATGGCAAACGTGATAACAAAAATGCTCAAAATGATTGTTACTATTAATTTCGCCTTTTTTAAACCCGATAAACTTTCCCAATATTCCCCCATTTTGACTATTATTAAGATGATAATTATTATTATCCTAAAGTTAGACTAAATTATTGATTTTCTGAAACAATGTAAATGTTTTGTGCAAATTTATTGCTAACTCTAACCCGTTTTTTCTCTACCTCAATTTCTATGGAGTCATCAAATTCTTGTTTTGAAATAATTTTCATTCGATTATTTATTCCAAGACCGATTTCAATAACATAATTCAAAAAGACGGCTGAATTGTCTTTTACGGCAACCATTTTACAAATCGAACCTATTTCTGCATCAAATAACAACTTTTTGGAAAGCTGAACCATTTCTCCCTTTGAATTTGGAATCGCATCTCCATGTGGATCAAAACTTGGAAATCCAAGAAACTTATCTAATTTCTCCACCAATTTGTGTGATTGAATATGTTCCAATTGCTCTGCAACTTCATGCACTTCATCCCAGGTGAAATCAAGTTTTTGATACAAAAAAGTTTCCCATAATCTGTGCTTGCGAATGATTTGTAAACCGGTTGATCTTCCTAATTCTGTCAAATATATTTTTCCATACTTTTCAAATTGTATGAATTCTTTTGTCCTCAATTTTTTCAACATGTCATTGACAGTCGATGGTTTTACCTCCAAACTTATTGCTAATTCATTTGTACCAACACCGACTTTATTTGGGAGTTCTAAGGACAACAAAAGCAATTGTTTTATATAATTTTCTTCAGCGATTGTTAACATGAATCAAAGATAGATTATTAGTGACTGGAAGGCAAAAATATATCAAAAAAAAATCCTGGCTTTACCAGGATTTTTTTTTTAATATTCATCTTCGTTGAATAGAAAGTCGTCTTTGGATGGATAATCCGGCCAAATTTCCTCAATACTTTCATAAATATCACCTTCATCCTCTAAATCTTGTAGGTTTTCTACCACTTCTAAAGGAGAGCCATTGCGAATTGCGAAATCAATCAACTCATCTTTTGCTGCTGGCCAAGGTGCGTCTTCTAAATACGATGCTAATTCTAGTGTCCAATACATTTTTATACTTTTAATGGGTTAATTTGGCGCAAAAATAATTTTATTTTCTTTACATGCAAGAGAAAGTGTAAAATCTTTTTTAAATTTTGTGTATTATTCGCTAAAAAACTTGATTTTAAACAGATTTCATTTTACACTTTGTATGACAATTTCTTTATCGATATCAAAAATCAATGAAATTTTATTCTTTTTTTTCAATATCAAATTTGAATCATAAATAGCGTCTAACGAATAGTCATTTGCTTGACTGTGCTCCTCCCATTGATTTTCATACAATGCAAAGTTTACAATTCTAACTTTGTGAGTTCCTCTGGTTGTAATAACAGTAACAGAATTTTTCTTTGATTGCTTTGAAATAGTTTATGTTGCTGTTAAAACATCATCGATGTAAACTTCTACTTTACTATCATGATCATAACCTTCAATAATACCTGTAAATTGCCAATCAATTGTCAACTTAGATTTTCTTTGACCAAAAGAGGTAACACTCATTAGCAAGAAAATTAGCATAAAAACATTCTTCATAATATTCTTTTTTTTGCTAAAATATAAAAACATCAAAACCAACCTATTGATTTTCAAATAAAAAATTAAATTTCATTCTAAATTGAAAATCAAATTTTAAATATTCTATTTCTTCTGATTTGTAGAAATGTTTAACTTCACACACTAAAGATTTAATTACGTGAAAATATTTAAAGTACTTTCCATTCTCAGCGGACTCTTTATCTGCCTTCTGCTTATAACGGTTTCATTGGGTTGGATCAAATTTTTTAGCGCAATCAACCCTTTGATGATTGGCTTTTTAATTTTGGCATTAGCTACTGCAATAAATTTAAATCGAATTGAAAAAATTGGGATTCAATGGATTGCTTATTCGTTGGCATTTATAGGGTTTCTGATTCTTTTAATGGGAGTTTTTCAAATTATCCCATTGAAAAGTTTCTGGCACTATGGAATGGCAACTCTTTCTTCTTCAATAGTAATAGGACTCTATAGTCAGTTTCATTTAATCACGAGACCAGCAGGGAAAATTCATTATTTTTCTTTGTTGATAGCTTTGATTATATTGATCATCCTTGCGCTAATTGATTTGCGAACTGGTATTTCAAAAGTCTATTATTTTGGAAAAATAGCGTTGATTATCTTCACAATATTAACTTTAGTTGGAAGTTTTTTGAAAACAGAAAAATCCAATTAGAATACTTTCAATCGATTATTTCCTTTACTCGACCAATTTCACCAGTTTCTAATCTTACTTTTATTCCATGAGGATGGTTTGGAGCATTTGTCAATATGTCTTTGACAATTCCTTGAGTCAAAAATCCACTTCGTTGGTCAGCTTTCAAAACAATTTTCACTTCGATTCCTGGCTTAATACTCTTTCTGTTTGTATGTGACATATTCAACGATATTGAAATAAAATTACTGTTTATTTACATTTCAATGAGATAAAGCGAAAAATAATTCATAAAAATAAATTTTATTCAATTATATTTTAACTTTGTTTAAAAATTATTAAACATTATATGGTTCCTATTAAGAAATTACCGCTCAATTGTCCAAGTTGTGATTCTTTACTTTCTGTAAATCGCATGCTTTGCAAAACATGTGATACGAACGTTGAAGGCTTGTATGAACTTCCTTTGCTGGCACAGTTAAATGGCGAAGAACAAAAATTTGTCATTTCTTTTCTAAAATCAAGTGGTAGTATCAAAGAAATGGCTAGTCAGATGGGCATGAGTTATCCTACAATGAGAAACATGTTAGATGATTTGATTGAAAAAGTTAAAAACCTTGAAAACAAATAAGATGATCCAAAAATTATTTAATCCATTTATCCAAATCGCTGGAGCAAAATCTGTCATCATTGGATTACTTTTTGTGATTCTGAGTGCAACCTTAGCAGCTTTTTTTAACACCCGATTCGATGGTGTTTTAGATGCACATTACACTAAGGATCAAAGTTTTTACATTTCTTATTTGGATTATCTAATCAACATTGGTGTAGTCACTTTCGTTTTTTATGGATTTGGTGCTATTTTAACGAAAGGCAGAACGAGATTTGTTGATATCCTAGGCACAACAATGCTTTCAAGATTTCCTCTATTCATAATTCCTTTATTCAATATTCAAAACCAAAGTGGAATAATTGGTGAGAAAATCATTCAAAGTATTACCAAACCGAATGCAATTCAACTCACAAAATTTGAGTGGATTTATCTAATAACTAGTGGAATTATTTCTTTGCTTTTGATAATTTGGTTTATCGTTTTACTATTCAAAGCCTACAAAATTTCAACAAATTTAAAGGGAGCCAATTTGATAGTCAGTTTTATTTTGGGAATTATTATTGCTGAAATTTTGTCTAAAATAATTATTTATCAGTTATGAAAAATTTGTTTATCATCATCGCCATTCTCACGTCGTACAATTGTTACAGCCAGCAATTTGAAGGAGATTGGACTGGAAAAATTCTTATTCAAGGATTTCCTTTGACGCTGGATTATCATATTTCTAAAAATGAAAATGGTTTTTCAGCTACCATGGACAGTCCAGATCAAAAATCATTTGGAAACAAGGTTAAAGAGGTAATTGCAGTTGGAAATGAGATCAACTTGAATTTTCCAGATTATAAAATATTCACAAAATTAAGATTCAAAAACGATTCACTGATAGGTAATTATACTCAATATGGCAAAGATTATTCGTTGAAATTGTCAAGAAAAACAGGCGAATCAACTGGAATCAATAGACCTCAAGAACCAAAAGCGCCTTTTGATTATCAAATTGAAGAGGTAAAATTTCGAAATGAAAAAGACCAAATCACCCTTGCTGGAACAATGACTTTACCAAAAGGCGAAGGACCGTTTCCAACAGTAATTTTGGTGAGTGGTTCCGGAGGACAAAACCGAGATGAAGAGCTATTCAATCACAAACCTTTTTGGGTAATTGCGGATTATTTTGCAAAAAATGGAATCGCCACTTTGAGATATGATGACCGAGGAATTGCGCAATCAGAAGGCAATTTTGCAGCATCCACCTCACAAGATTTTGCTGAAGATGCAAAAGCAGGACTTGATTTTTTAAAAAAACACAAATTAGTAGACACCAACAAATTGGGAATCATCGGACACAGTGAAGGAGGAATGATAGCACCGATGATTGCTGCGCATGACAAATCAATCGACTTCATCATTTTACTAGCAGGACCAGGAATTCCAATTGATGAATTAATGGTATTGCAAAATAATGAGGTTTCAAAAGCAAATGGACTGTCAAAATCAATTATTGAACAGAATTCGACTCTCAATCAAAAATGTTATGCGATAATCAAAACAGAAAAATATTTATACAAAGCAAAATCAAAATTAAATAAACTACTTGCAAAAACTGAGATGTCCGAAATTGATGTACATAACACAATCAATCTTATCACCTCCCCTTGGTTTAGATATTTCATTCAATATGACCCAAAAATTGCTTTAGAAAAGATCAAATGTCCAGTTTTAGCGCTCAATGGAGACAAAGACATACAAATTACTGCCAAAGAAAATTTAGCAGGAATTGATGCCTCATTGAAAAAAGCAGGGAATCAAAATTACGAGGTGAAATTAGTTGAAAATAAAAATCATTTGTTTCAAACGACTCAAAAATTAGGTATCGATGAATATCTGGAAAATGAAGAATCCTTTGCTCCAGATGTAATGAAAATGATGCTTAATTGGATACAAAAAATCAAATAAATTCGTTGACTTCAATCGAATAATTCCATATCTTTGGTCGAGTTTAAAAATCCTCTTATGGTTAAGGAAGCAACATTCGGAGCAGGCTGTTTTTGGTGCATTGAAGCATGTTATAAAGATTTAGAAGGTGTAATTTCTGTTACCTCTGGATATTCAGGCGGAGCATTAGAAAATCCAACTTACAAGCAAGTTTGTGAAGGAAATACTGGTCATGCAGAAATTGCAAGAATAGTTTATGATGACGAACGAATCTCTTTTGATGAATTATTAGAAGTATTTTGGTTTGTGCACGATCCAACGCAGTTAAATCGACAAGGAAATGACATTGGAACACAATACCGTTCTGTTATTTTTTACCACGATGAAATTCAAAGGGAATTAGCAGAAAAATACAAACAAAAACTAACGGAAGACAAAGTTTGGGAGAAACCAATAGTTACTTTGGTTGAACCTTTGCTAAATTATTATCCTGCGGAAGATTATCACAATAATTATTTTGCTTTGAATCCTGAAAATCCATATTGCAATGCAGTTGTAAGGCCGAAAGTAGAGAAATTTAGAAAGGTTTTTTCGAGTCGATTGAAAGACTAATTCGTAGTCGTTTCAATTTTTGGCTCCTTCCAAATTTCACAGTAAACTGATCTATGATCTGAAAAGACATCTTTTTGAACTTTAAAATTGGCAGAATGTATTTTTTTTGAATGGAAAATGTAGTCTATTCTTCCTGCAGGAACTTTTCCAGCGTAGGTAACTCCTATCCCACTTGCCGAATTTCTAAAAGCATCGATGTATTTGCTGTAAAATGTATTGTAACAATAAGATAACGGCGTATCGTTGAAATCACCGCAAATTATCACTTCATAGGGACTTTGCTCCATGTGCTCAACTACACGCTTTGCTTGATCGGCTCTTTTTGGAAAAGCAATTCTCAATTTGTCTATCATCAATCGTGCAGTTGACTTCATTTCACCTGCTTGCTCTTTACCATCACCAAACAAAGCATAATCATCTTTTTGGAATTTGATTGATTGCAAATGAACATTGTAAATTCTAAATGTATCTACACCTTTTACGACATCTGCAAAGATACAGTAGTTATTATCCTTATTTTCAGGATCATCAAAAATAACATCACCACGAGCAATCATTGGATATTTTGAAAACATGGCAATTCCAAAGTTTTGTCGACCGCTCAATTTATGAGAATAGCGTTCGTGAAAATAGGGCGTTTTCAACAATCCAGTTAGCGTATCTCTTGTAGGGAAAACGGTTGGCTTGTCTTGGTGATAAAACTCTTGAAAACAAACAACATCAGCTTCTGTTTCTTGTAAATATTTAAAGATTGCATTTCTATTTGCATACTTATTTTCTTCATAGTTGTACAAGTCAAACAACCTAACATTGTAACTCAACAACTTTAAAGTCTCTGTATTTTCTGGCAATTCTTCTTTTCCAAATGGAAGAGAAATCATTCTGAAATGCAATTTTCCTCCGATAAAAAGAACGATAAGTACCACAAAAAACCAACGAGACTTTTTAAACGCCCAAAAAACCAAAAATACGATTGTAAAAATCATGATTACAGGATAGGCTAACCCAAAGAATGGCAAAGGCCAAAAAGTGGAAGGATGAACAAAAGGACACAAATACGCCAGGAGCAATCCAATCAAGCAGAAAATGGTTGCGAACTTCATGAATGAAGAAAATAGGGCTATTTTGCGACTTTTATCAGCCATTTTTACTTTGATTGAACAAAAAGTCTTTTTCAGCTTTCGTTAATGATTCATATCCTGATTTAGAAATTTTATCTAAAATCGCATCTGTTTTCTCTTGTCTGGCTTTTTTCTCAGCGTTAAAATCATAGTCTGTTTTACCACCACGTTTAACTGTCATTTTGGGTTTTTTAGGGCCAAAAAACGATTTCAATTTATCAAAAAAACCATCCATAAAAACTTCAATTCTATTTAAAAAGTGTCTCGAACTTTGAGGATTATTAATAGAAATAATTCCAAAAAATGCTCCTCCTACATGCGCAAAGTGAGCTGTTCCATCGTTCATTCCGAGACTTAGCAAATCATAAGCCATGTAAGCCAATGCTAAAATAATCAAACGGACTGGTAAAACACCAAAAAGATTCACTTGAATATTTGGTCGATAGAAAGCCAGTGCGATAAAAATTGCCATAATAGAACCTGAGGCACCAACGACAACAGTCAATTGATTCACCAAAGTCGGAAAAATTTCGTGCGCGATTACTTCAAATAATCCACCTGCAATTCCGCCAAAAATATAGATGTACAATAATCTTTTAGGACCAAAAAACGATTCTAACATCTTTCCTGAAAAATACAAAAAAATCATGTTGAAAAGGAAATGTAAAAAACCAAAATGAGCAAAAATACTAGTGAATAGGCCCCAAGGTTTATATAAAAGTCCATTAAAATTGGCTTCAAGTGCAAAAATTGAATCTAAATATGAATCTTCATTTCCAGTCAATCTGCTCAAAACCGTTAGTAATCCTATTAAAAGAAAAACAGCTGCATTAATGAAAATTAATTTCATATGCATTCCACCAGTTTTG
>JBIKJE010000042.1:0-28506 GCA_044361165.1 Crocinitomicaceae bacterium
GATTTCATAGTTTCTTATTTTTATACAAGGTTACAATTTTCTATTTATTCAAAGGCTTTAATTAACAAAAAATTAGGCATTAATTTAATCAATCGAATCTGAATATTGAGCTAACAGCTTGATTTAGATAAATTCTTACTTGGATTACTTGCTAAAATATTGATCCAAGACATCTTTGATTGAAGCGAAGGTTTTGTTGTACTTTTTTTCAATGTTGTCTTTTTCTATCCACTCTACTTTGGTAATTCCTTCTTCCATTTGAGGTTTTAATTTCTTCGTTCCTTCGTATGACAATTCGTACCAAAACGTTTTTTTCAATGTTGGAACTCCTGCATAGGTATAAGTGTGATAGGTAATGAGAATAAGATCATTGACAGTTGGATTTTTAATTCCGCATTCTTCTTCTATCTCTCTTTTGGCAGCCATTACTGTACTTTCACTGGGCTCAACTTTTCCTTTAGGCAAATCCCAAACGCCATTTCTTTTGATAAACAAATATTTATCTTTTCTTTTTACAATTCCACCTGCTGCTTCAATGATGTCATAATTCTTGAAAAATGAAATCATTTCATCTTTTGGATTTTGACCTATAATATAAAGTTGAATTTCTTTGGGCAAATCACTCATTAAATTTAAAATGAATTGATTTTGATTTTCTCCAATCGAGTGACTAATAAAAAAACCATCATAATTTGAAATTTCATCAACAGAAATGAAAATGATTGGTCTATCTTGAATAAAAACTTTGTACATTTGCAACATGATTTTAAATAACGACAGAGCACTAAAAGTAGCCGAATTTTTATTACAAATTAAAGCAATTAAATTGCAACCAACAAATCCCTTCACTTGGGCTTCGGGTTGGAAATCCCCAATTTATTGTGATAATAGAAAAACACTTTCCTATCCAACAATTAGAACTTTTATCCGTCAGGCATATTCTGAAGTGATTTTAGAAAAGTATGGAAAACCTGATTTTATTGCTGGTGTTGCCACTGGTGGTATTGCTCAAGGTGCTTTGGTTGCTCAAGAATTGGGCATTCCCTTTGTATACGTAAGAAGCACACCAAAAGGTCATGGTTTAGGAAATCAAATAGAAGGAGATTTTGAAAAGGGACAGAAAGTAGTGGTAATTGAAGATTTAATTTCAACAGGTGGCAGTAGTTTACAAGCAGTTGATGCTTTGCGTGAAGCTGGTTGTGATGTCAAAGGGTTAGTTGCGATTTTCACTTATGATTTTGACGTAGCCAAAGAAAACTTTAAAAAAGCAAATTGTCCATTTGAAACATTGACTAATTATGATTTCTTGATCGAACAAGCAATTAGAAAAGAGTATATCAATGAAAGCGATTTGGATTCACTTCAAGCATGGAGAGCAAATCCGTCCACTTGGAATCAATAATAATTGAATTTTAGCATACTAAAATATTCCGCGCATGAAAATTGAGAGCACAAAATCATTGGTAAACGCTTCACCACAAACAGTTTTTGACTTTTTAATCAATACTGAGAATCTATTTCACATCATGCCACAAGATAAGATGAGTGATTGGAAAGCAGATGAAAAAAGTTGCTCTTTCAAAGCGCAAGGTGGATTCCTTATCTCTTTGATTCAAATTGATTCCACAGCACCAACGCAAATAGTGATGAAATCAGGCGAGAAATCACCATTTCCCTTTACTTTGACAGTTCATTTGAAAGAAGTTGGTGCTCAAACAGAAGGTTACATCGCTTTTGATGGCGAAGTAAACGCATTCATGAAAATGTTGGTCGATAAGCCCTTGACCAATTTGTTCAATTACATGTCTTTCAAATTGCAGAAATATTACGATCCAGAAATTTGATTTCTTTTAAATCGTAAATTTTATTTTCTGAATTGCGTTCTATAATCAATCTACCGAAATCATCCGTACCCAAGATTTTGCCTTCAAAAACTCCTATTTCGTCTTCAAATTTGCTCACTTGATTTCTTAACCAAAGTTGATTCAAATAATCTGTTTTTAATCCTTCTAGATCTTTGAATTGCAATTGATTAAACCTAAATTGAAGTTTCTCTATTAATTTCAATGCAAGGTTTTCAATTAAATAGTCTTCTTCTTTCTCCAATTTCATACTCGTTGCATTGAATCCACCAAATTCGGATTGATTGACATTGAGTCCAATACCAATAATACTGCTCTTAAGCAAAGAATTTTCCAATTGATTTTCAATCAAAACTCCAGCAATTTTTTTATTGCCGATCAAAATGTCGTTTGGCCACTTGATGGAAGCTGAAATGCCAAAAAAACTTAAAAAATCAATTAAAGCAAGGCTGACGAAATGTGTGGCTGATTGATGATTCGCAACTGACAATTTATCATATGCCACAAAACAAGTAAAAATAAGGTTTTTATAAGGCTCAGCCGCCCAAACAGCGCCTCTTTGACCTCTACCAGCAGTTTGTTCACCTGACATTATTACCGTTCCATGAGACAATTCACCTGCTTGAAGCAACTTGGCAGCATAATTGTTTGTAGAATCAAGCGTTTCTTTGAATATGATTTTTCGACCAATCATGTTTAAACTTTATCGCTGAATGAAGCGTTTATAATGCGTAAAGTTAAAATATTAAATTAATTTTGTAAAGAACACAAATTATAGAATGTATAAATTAATAAACAACATAGATTCAAAAGTACTTTGCGATTGCATAGTCGAAGGAATGCAAGAAAATAAAGCCAAGGACATCGTTGTTCTTGACTTAAGAGAAGTTAAAAATTCAGTAACTGACTTTTTTGTGATTTGTTCGGGTGAATCAACAACTCAGGTGGACGGTATCAACAGTTCAGTAATGAGACATACAAGAAAAGAACTTCAAGAAAGACCTTGGCACCAAGAAGGTAAAGAAAACTCTGAGTGGATTTTATTGGACTATGTTAACGTAGTAGCACATATTTTCCACAAAGATTCTCGCGGTTTTTATGATTTAGAAGACCTTTGGGCTGACGCAATCAGAACAGATATTCCCAATTTGGATTAACAACATTTATTTTACAATTTCATGTCAGAAAATCAAGAAAAAAAGAAAAGTCCTTTCAACATATATTGGATATATGCGCTGATTGGAATTGCTGCAATTGCAATCAGTATTTTCACAAGTAGCTCAAATGTAGTTGAAATTAAGCAAGATGTATTTTTTACTTTGGCTGATTCCAGTTATGTTAGCGAAGTTAAAATCGTCAACCGAGAACGAGTAGATTTTAAAATCACTGAACAAGGTAGAAAATTCATCACTGAAAGCAAAAAACCAAGTTTCGACAAACTCAAAAAGGTTTTAAATCCAGTTAAGAAAACAAGACAAAGCATGAATCCTAGTTTTCAGTTCAAAATTGCTGATCCAGGAAACTTTTTGACGCGTTTAGATGAGAAAAACAAATCTTTACAAGCGTTAAACAAACCAACAATTAATTCTGAACCTGTTGTTGAAGAAAATTATCTAGGTGCAGTAATCAATTTCTTGCTTTTACCTGTGATTTTGATCGTCGTTTGGTTGGTTATCATGCGTCGTATGTCTGGTGGAACTGGTGGCGGAGGTGGTCAAATCTTCAATATCGGAAAATCAAGAGCGCAAGTATACGAAAAAGGTAAATCTACGAACGTTACATTTGCAGATGTTGCTGGTCTGCATGGTGCAAAAGAAGAAATTCAAGAAATTGTTGAATTCTTGAAAAACTCCAAAAAATATACTGAATTAGGTGCAAAAATTCCGAAAGGAGCTTTGTTAGTAGGACCTCCAGGAACAGGAAAAACTTTATTGGCAAAAGCAGTTGCTGGTGAAGCTAAAGTTCCTTTCTTCTCGCTTTCTGGTTCAGATTTCGTTGAGATGTTTGTAGGTGTTGGAGCTTCTCGTGTAAGGGATTTATTCAAACAAGCCAAAGAAAAAGCTCCTGCAATTATTTTCATAGATGAAATTGATGCAATTGGTAGAGCGCGTGGAAGAAATAACGGAATGGGTTCTAACGATGAAAGAGAAAATACATTGAATCAGTTATTGACTGAAATGGATGGATTTGGAACAAATTCTGGAGTTATTATTCTTGCAGCTACTAATCGTGCCGACGTATTAGATAGCGCTTTAATGCGTGCTGGCCGTTTTGATAGACAGATTTATGTAGACATGCCAGACATCAACGAGCGCAAAGAAATTTTTAAAGTGCATTTGAAACCATTGAAATTAGACGATTCAATTGACATTGATTTCTTGGCTAAACAAACGCCTGGTTTCTCTGGTGCTGATATCGCCAACTTATGTAATGAATCAGCATTAATCGCAGCTAGAAAAGCTAAAACACACGTTGAAAAACAAGATTTCTTGGATGCTGTTGACAGAATTGTAGGTGGTTTAGAAAAGAAAAATAAAATCATTACCAAAGACGAAAAACGAGCAATTGCTTTCCATGAAGCAGGTCATGCAACAACTTCTTGGTTGCTTGAACACGCGCATCCTTTGGTGAAAGTGACAATCGTTCCTCGTGGACAATCGTTGGGTGCTGCTTGGTACCTGCCAGAGGAAAGAAGTATTACAACAACTGAGCAAATTTCTGATGAGATGTGTTCTGCGTTAGGAGGAAGAGCAGCTGAAGAATTGATTTTTGGTAAAATTTCAACTGGTGCTCTAAGTGACTTGGAAAAAGTAACAAAACAAGCGTACGCAATGGTTTCAATCTATGGATTGAATAAGAAAATAGGTAACGTTTCTTTCTATGATTCTCAAGGAAGAGATAGTTTTACAAAACCATATTCTGAAGAGACAGCCAGAGTAATTGACGAAGAAGTAAGTTTATTGATTGAGACCCAATACCAAAGAGCGCTTCAAATTTTGACTGAAAACAAAGAGAAATTAACGACTTTAGCTGAAAAATTGTTGGAAAGTGAAGTGATTTTTAAAGAAGATTTGGAAGAAATTTTCGGAAAACGTGCTTGGGAACCTTCTGAAATGACAGGTGAAGAGTTTGTTGCTGGCTTAGCAGAATCATCAGAAGCAAAAGAAACACGCGAAAATGAAGAAGCTAAATCTGCTTCAGAAAGCAAAATCGAAATGCAAGTTGAACCTTTGAAACCTGAAAATTCAGAAGAACAAGTTTCAACTGAAAATAAAGATAAAACAGAAGAGTAAGTTTAATTTCAAAATTGAAATTGAACTTAAAATAATTCAAGTATTCCCGTTTGGTTTTTGACTAAACGGGATTCTTATTTTAAAAATAAACGATGAATAATATTCTAGTGAGAGCATTGTCAGGAGCTGTTTTTGTGGCTTTAGTCATAGGCAGTTTGAGTTATAATTTATTGACAACAGTCAGCTGTCTAGCTCTATTCACACTTTTAGGCTTAAATGAATTTTACAATCTTTTCAAAAGCTCAAAAACGGTGTCAGTTTCTCCATTTCTAGGAACTTTTGTTGGATTTGCAATTTTCACTTTATTTGGTGCCAATCAACTTGGATTCATACCAGAAATCTATATCTTACTCACTATACCGCTTTTGTTTTTGAGTATGATGATAGAACTTTGGCGCATGAAAGAAAATCCTTTAATCAATTTAGGTGTCTTATTTTTAGGATTTATGTATGTTGTGGTTCCATTTGTATTGATGATTTTCATGCAAGCACAAACAATTGAATCTTACACATTGATCTTCATGTTTTTGTTGATTTGGACCAATGATACTTTTGCTTATCTGACTGGTCGCTGGCTAGGAAAAACAAAGTTGATTGAAAGGATTTCCCCAAATAAAACATGGGAAGGTACAATTGGTGGTATTGTCATGACTTTTGTTGTTGCACTAGTTATCGCTTATTTCAATTATCAAAACTACTTATTCTGGGGGATTTCAGCTGTAATTATAGCACCTGGAGCAATTTATGGAGATTTACTTGAATCACTTTTTAAAAGAAGTTTGAACATCAAAGACACAGGAAATATCATGCCTGGACACGGAGGAATTTTGGATAGATTTGATGCAGTCTTGTTTACAGTTCCATTTTTCTTTTGTTGGTGGCTGTTTTATACCTATTTTTGACCCAAATTTTTGAAATGAAAATACACAGAGAAGGATATTTAATCATTGCGATTGGTCTAACAATTTTAGGCTTGATCCAAGTGGGGAACTACTTTTTATATACTTATTTAGAGTGGTTATGGCTATACTTATTACTCAGCGCGGGTGGTTTAGTTATGGCCTATTTAATTATTCAATTCTTCAGAGTCCCAAATATCACATGCAACTACGACATCAACGATGTAATGTGCCCTGCCGATGGAAAAATTGTTGTGATTGAGGAAGTCGAGGAAACTGAATACTTTCACGACAAAAGAATTCAAATTTCAATTTTCATGTCGCCGATGAATGTACATGCGAACTTCAATCCAATTTCAGGGATTGTTAAGTATGTGAAATACCACAAAGGACTTTTCTTAGTTGCTTGGCATCCTAAAAGCAGTACAGACAATGAAAGAAGTACTTTCGTGATTGAACATCATAATGGACAAAGTGTTTTGTTTCGCCAAATTGCTGGCGCTGTCGCACGTAGAATTTGCTATTATGTTCAACCTGAACAAGAAGTAAAAACGGGTGAAGAATTTGGTTTTATTAAATTTGGTTCTCGAATTGACGTATTTTTACCACTTGGAAGTGAAATAAATGTTAAAATTGACGATGTTGTCAAAGGAAGAATTACTAAACTTGCAGAATTAAAATAAATATTTGTAAATTTATCCTATAAAATAGATTGTTATGAAAAAAGCGTTTGTAGTATTATCATTGATGTTGTTTACAGGTTCATTAACTTCTACAGCGATTGCTGCTGTTAGTGGTAACAAAATGGAGGTTAAAAAAATCGACGATAAAAAGAAAAAGAAAAAATCTAAAAAAGGTAGCTGCTGTGCGGGAAAAACTTCTTGTGCTGCTGGTGAGAAAAAAGCTTGTGCTGCTGGTGCAGAGAAAAAATAAGATTTTTTTTAAGAGGTTTAGGGGACTGTCTAGTAATAGACGGTCCTTTTTTTTGAATCAAATTTTGTCATATATTTGAAATCAAATTTTTCTTTTAAAAGCATTTTAATCAATGAAAATATTGAAAATTATACTTGCACTTTCACTTATTTTTAATGTGGCTGCAGTAGTATTCATGGCAACCGGAGGAATCTGCTATGACGAAAAACATAGTGTATCCAAAAAATTAAAAGCAATTGTTCACCGGCCAAAATCAACTTATTTTATGGGCAGAGATTTAATTTTTGAAATTTTACCCGCTGATTCGCAAGCAATTGTATTCTTAGGAGACAGTCATACCGAACATTTCTTATTGGAAGAACTTTTAGGAAAAGAACATCTTAAAAACCGTGGAATTAGTGGTGATCGAGTAAAAAAAATGATCCCGAGACTTGATCCAATCGTGGCAATGAGTCCAAAAAAAATATTCATTCAAGGAGGAATCAATGATTTAGGAACAGGAGATTCTAAAGAAGATCTAATCAGATATTACACAGAATTAATGGATGAAATAACACTGAAAACCCCCAAATCAAAAGTGTATTTGCAAAGTATGTTCCCAACTGAATTAAAAGATGGTTCAACCTACTGCAATCCTCAAGTAAATAAAGATATACAAGTTATCAATGAATTTTTGGAACAAGAAGCAAGAAAACGTGGTTTTACTTATATTGAAGTTTACAAATCTTTGGCTGTTAATGGTCTTTTGAATCCAGATTATTCTTTTGATGGCATTCACTTGACCGCAGAAGGATATTTGGTCTGGACCAAAATTTTAAAACCCTATTTGGAAGAATAAATTGAAATATATTTCTTTTTCAATGGTTCACTTGTGCTCGAAATACGAGTTTCAGCTTAAGTTCGTATCTTTGCACTCAATTTTATTATAGCACCACTTCATGAAGTACCAAGAATCTATTGAAAAACGAAGAACATTTGGAATTATCGCGCACCCTGATGCAGGGAAAACGACATTGACTGAAAAGTTACTGCTTTTTGGTGGTGCGATTCAAACTGCTGGTGCGGTGAAAAATAATAAAATCAAAAAAGCAGCTACATCGGATTTCATGGAAATTGAAAAACAAAGAGGAATCTCTGTTGCGACTTCTGTAATGGCGTTCGAATACGGCGGAAAACAAGTAAACATTCTCGATACTCCTGGTCACAAGGATTTCGCTGAAGATACTTACCGAACATTGACTGCTGTCGATAGCGTTATTTTAGTGATTGACTGCGCAAATGGTGTGGAAACGCAAACTGAAAAATTGATGGAAGTTTGTCGCATGAGAAACACCCCGGTGATTATCTTCGTTAACAAAATGGACCGTGATGGTAAAGATGCTTTCACGCTTTTGGATGAATTGGAAGATAAATTAGACATCAAAGTGCGTCCATTGACTTGGCCAATTGGCATGGGTGATTATTTCAAAGGTGTTTACAATATCTACGACCAAAATTTGAATCTTTTTCAAGCCAATAAAACCAAGATTTCAAAGGAAATTGTTTCTATTTCAGATTTAAATGATCCAACAATTGACGAATTGATTGGTGATAAACCAGCAGCTGAGTTGCGAGAAGATTTGGAAATGATTGACGGCGTATACGATGCTTTTGACAAAGAAAAATATTTATCGGGTGAAGTTGCCCCTGTCTTTTTTGGTTCTGCGGTCAACAATTTTGGGATTCAAGAATTGCTAGATACTTTCATTCGCATTTCTCCTTCTCCACGAGGAAGAGATACAGATTTGAGAATGATTGAACCAAGTGACGATAAATTTTCAGGATTTGTATTTAAAATCCACGCGAATTTAGATCCAAAACACAGAGATAGAATTGCTTTCTTGCGTATCGTTTCTGGTCGTTTTGAGCGAAATACTTTTTACAACCACGTTCGATTGAGCAAGAAATTCAAGTTTCCTAATCCAACATCTTTCATGGCGCAAGACAAAAGTGTCATTGATGAAGCTTTCCCTGGCGACGTAATTGGGTTATATGACACAGGAAATTTTAAAATTGGAGATACTTTAAATGAAGGAGAAAAATTCACTTTCAAAGGAATCCCAAGTTTCTCTCCAGAAATTTTCCAAGAATTAGAGAATTTAGACCCGATGAAGTCCAAGCAATTGGAAAAAGGTATTCGCCAATTAACAGACGAAGGAGTTGCACAAATGTTCGTTCAACAGCCTGGAAACCGAAAAATCGTTGGAACAGTTGGTCAATTGCAATTTGAAGTGATTGCGCACCGATTAGAGCACGAATATGGCGCCTCTTGTCGATTTGTTCCAAGAAATTATCACTTGGCTTGTTGGATTACAACGGACAATGACGAACAATTGAAAAAATTCTTGAATGCCAAAACAGGAAACATGGCGAAAGACAAAGATGACAATTGGGTTTTCTTGGCTGAAACGCCTTTCTTATTAACGATGGCAGAACAAGATTATCCAGATTTGACATTCCACAGAACGTCTGAGTTTAAATTGGATTAATCTTTTTACAGATTATCAAAGTCTGGCAATTCATTCAAAATTTGAATCTGATTGTTATTTCTATCAATGAAATACAAAGCATGTTCGATTCCGTTGGTAACCCAAAGGTAATCCACATTTAAGGTAGCGTTGTAATGTGCGATTTGGTGCAAGGTATTTTGACTCAATTTCACCTCTGGCGCTTTGCATTCAACCAATAATTTTGCGCTTTGGTCTTTTCCATAAATTACCAAGTCACATCGGCGATTTAATTGATGAATTTGAATGCCCAATTCCGAGGAAATGAGTCCCAATGGAACATTCTTTTGGTTAATTAGAAAATGAATTACGTGCTGACGAACCCATTCTTCAGGTGTTAAAATCAATGTTTTCTTGCGAACAATACACCAAACAAAAAGCTGTTCGTTTTTCTTTGAAAGCTTTAAATTAGCTTGGGGTAAATTCAGCGGAACAATCATCAATTGAAATTAATAAATTCCTTTCACTTTCAAAAATTCTTCCAGTGCTTCAATATCAGAATAGATGACTTCTCGTGCTTTACTTCCTTGGAAAGGTCCGATGATTCCGTAACCCTCCAATTGGTCGACAATTCTACCGGCACGATTATACCCTAATTTCAATTTTCGTTGCAATAAACTCGCTGAACCTTGCTGATGTGTCACCACAATTCTTGCTGCATCTGCAAACATTGGATCGATGTCATTCAAATCGATTTCTTTGTCTTCTCCACCGCCTTCGCCAGTATATTCAGGAAGAATTAATGCTTCAGGATAAGCGCGTTGATTTCCGATAAATGCACAAATTTCATCCACTTCAGGTGTGTCCACAAATCCACATTGCAAACGAATCATTTCTGAGCCAGTTGAAATCAACATGTCTCCACGACCAATTAATTGATTGGCGCCAGAAGCATCCAAAATCGTTCTTGAATCGATGGCTGATTGAACTCTAAACGCAATTCTTGCTGGGAAATTGGCTTTAATCATCCCTGTAATTACACTCACAGAAGGTCTTTGCGTCGCGACAATTAAGTGAATTCCAATCGCTCGAGCAAGCTGGGCAATTCTAGCAATTGGATGTTCAATTTCTTTTCCTGCAGTCATAATCAAATCTGCAAACTCGTCAATTAATACGACGATGTAAGGCAAATATCGGTGACCATTTTCAGGATTTAGTCTGCGTGAAATGAATTTTGCGTTGTATTCTTTTATGGTACGAACTTGCGCATCTTTCAATAACTCATAGCGCGTATCCATCTCGATACAAAGAGAATTCAAAGTATTTACAACTTTCGACGTATCGGTGATAATCGCATCATCTTCACCTGGTAATTTTGCCAAGAAATGACGTTCAATTCTACTGTAAAGTGTCAATTCCACTTTCTTTGGATCAATCAATACAAATTTGACTTGCGATGGATGTTTTTTGTATAAAATTGAAATTAAAATCGCATTCAAACCAACGGATTTTCCTTGACCAGTAGAACCAGCCACCAACAAGTGAGGCATTTTGGTTAAGTCGAAAGTATAGGTTTCGTTGGTAATTGTTTTTCCAATCACAACGGGCAATTCGTAATCAGAATTCTGAAATTTCTCAGAAGCAATCAGTGAACGCATGGAAACCATTTCTGGATTGCTGTTTGGCACTTCGATACCAATTGTTCCTTTACCAGGAATTGGCGCAATAATTCTGATTCCTAACGCTGACAAGCTCAAAGCAATATCATCTTCCAAATTTTTAATTTTCGAAATCCGAACTCCTGGAGCTGGAATAATTTCATACAAAGTTACCGTTGGACCTACTGTAGCCTTGATTTTTGAAATATCAATTTTATAATGAGAAAGCGTTTCAACGATTTTATTTTTGTTATCCTCAAGTTCTTGCTTATTGATATTTACAGAACCTCCACCCCAATCTCTCAATAAATCGATTGAAGGCAATAAATAGCCAGATAAATCCAAGGTTGGATCATAATCTCCATATTCTTTGCGCAATTTATCTTGTTCATCGTCAGAGAGAATTTCATCATTTTCTGGAGCTACAACAGTGAAATCATCAGCATCTAATGGTTCAGCGAAAACACCAGTTGGCTCAGGAATGTTGATTTCAAAATCATCTTCAATTGGAACGACAGTTTTTGGTGTTTCTGGCATCTTCATCGTGATTTCAAAATCACTATCAGCGTCTTCTTCGTCCTCGTCTTCATCATCAAACAGAACAGGTTCGAATGGTTTGTCAACGATTATTTGTTCCTCTTTGATTGGGTTGATTATGTGAATATCAGCCATTGAATTTTCAGGCTTAACCCGCACAGTTTCTAATTCCTCACCCTCATTTTCTAAAAAGTTCTTAGAAATATATTTATTCCATAGTGCTTTAAAGTCAGGATTAAACAAAGCAACTAAAACGACATAGAGCAATACTAGAATAAATACCAAAGACCCAAAACTACCCAGAGTAAACATGAGCCAATTGTTAATGTGATAGCCGAAGGATCCTCCCAAATAATTGACTGTGCTAGCAAAATAGCCAAAGAAAAGTGATGACCAAATCATTAAAACCAACGAATTTACGGCAGTTTTTGTGATTGGGAAAAGTTGTATTGCCAACAACCATTTAAAACCAATAATAAAAATGACGAAAGAAAATGCAAAAGATGAAATTCCAAACCAACGATAAATAAATAAATGAGATGTCCAAGCTCCTACTTTTCCTAACCAATTCGTTACAGGCTCAGTATTCTCTTCAAAAAGGAAATCTAACAAAGATTTATCCATTACTCGATCTTGATCAGCCTGCCAAGTAAAAAGATAAGATAAACAAGCTAGAAAAAAATAGCATGCAGCCATCGATAGCAAAGCACCAACAATGGTTTTTGTTCGTTTTTTATCAAAACGATTTGAAAGAGAGGCTAATGGATTTTTCTTTGGGTCGAGCGGGGCTTTTTTTTCCTTTACAGGTTTTTTCTCCGTCTTATTTTCGACTTTTTTCTCTTCTACCTTCTCTGTTTTTTCATCCTTAGGGATAAATACATTTTCTTGTGCCATTTCGAAAGACTATTTAACAAAGATAATCACGAAATCAATCAACAAAAAGTGCTTTTAAACCAAGTTTAAACAATCAGGTGTTAATGTAGAATCAACATAGATATTTATTCTTTTATTTCAGGCTGAAGTTGCATCATCAGATCTAAAAACTCATCAAAACTAACTTTTTTAAAATCAGACGGAATGCCAAACAGATCTTTGTTGACTTCAGAAAATTCAATTTTTTCCAAGGTGTAATGCAAAATTCCATCTTCCAATTGAAGGTAATAATCGACAGGCAAGCCTTGAATTCCTTTTAAAACATCCAAATATTTGGGACTGATTTTCGGGAAATACCACATTTCAAAAGGTTTATCAAAACTAGCAGTACTCACTAAAACTCTTTTCGCCTTGATTCCATCGATTTTTTTTGAGCCAAATTTCTTTTTAAAAGTATATTTTGAAGGGATTGTATCTTTCGGGACATGCTGTTGAATGGCAAACTTGGTGTCGTTGTAGTTAATTAGTAAATAATATTTCTGAAAAATCAAGTGTTTGATCAAAACTTGTGGTCCTAATTGTCCAGTTTCAGATTCCACGCGAACCAAAGTGTCGTTTGTGTAAACAATTGATTCAGAGACTGTATTTTGAGTGCTATCCACTGGATTTATAAATTCAATTTTATAAATTAATCTTCCTTGAAAAGACGCTTGTTTTTGTCCAAAAACAGCAAATTGAATTGATAAAATAAAAAGAAGTAATGCTTTTTTCATGGTGCTAAATTACAAGTTTTTATAAAACCGACATTTTTATTTTTGTTACCATTTTCAGGCTATAATTCATCTATGAAAGTTGATTTTATTCGATTTTACTTCGGATTTCGGTTTCTTAATCTGCATCATAAATTGTACATTTGTATTCTACAATCGATTATATGCAGAAGGAAATAAATTTCATTATCAATACCTCAGAGATAACAGCGGGTACGAGAGGCGCTTCATTGGGTCCCTTGGCGATTATCACGGCTGCAAGAAAAACTGGAAGTACTCTTTTTGGAGACCATAAAGTAACCTTTTTAGAGGATAAAAATCATTTATTGGATCACCCAACCAACTATCGTTTTGCCAAAAGAATTGACGGACTTTTAGATGTTTACAACAATGTGAGCAATGCTGTTTGTGATTCTGCAAATAGCAACGAATTCCCGTTTGTTTTGGCTGCAGACCACGGTTCTGCTGGAGGAACAATCGCAGGAATTAGGAAGTCATTTCCCGACAAAAAATTGGGTGTGATTTGGATTGATGCGCATGGAGATTTACATTCACCATACACTACACCTTCGGGAAATATCCATGGAATGCCTCTCTCAACAGCATTGAATGAAGACAATATTCCGTGTAAATCAAATGATGTTGATTCGGAAACCATTTCCATGTGGAATCAATTGAAAGAGTTGCACGGAATTGCACCAAAGATTACACCTGAAAACCTTGTTTTTATTGCTGTTCGAGATACTGAACATCAAGAAGATGCTTTGATGGAACGATTGAATATCAAAAATTTCAAAGTGGAAGAAGTAAATAGGCTTGGTTCAAATCAAGTTGCCACCGAAACTTTACAAATATTGAACGATTGCGACATCATTTACATCTCGTTTGATGTTGATTCAATGGATCCAGACATTACTTCTTATGGAACTGGAACACCTGTCAAAAATGGATTGTTGCCCTCACAAGTAACTGAGATTTTTCAAACGTTGATTGAAAGTAAAAAAGTGGTGTGCATTGAATTTGTGGAAGTAAATCCATGTCTAGACGAAAAAATCAATACAATGGCAGAAACAGCTTTTGAGTTGTTACAACCCATTGTACAACAAATAATATCTTAAAAACAATTGCCAATAATATCAAATGGAACAGCTTATAAAACAAATTATTATCACCAATTCTGAAACACTTTTCGGTCAGCAAATCGAAGAAAAAACAATTCAATTTCAGCAAACAAGGAAAGAGTTTGAGGGTGATTTAACATTGGTAGTTTTTCCATTTGCCAAATTATTAAAAACATCTCCAGATCAAGCGGCGAATCAATTAGGTGCTTTTTTGAAAGATAATTTAAAAGAAATTGCTGCTTTCAACGTAGTGCAAGGATTTTTAAATTTGTCGCTTTCTCCTGAGTATTGGTTGAATCAATTGGAAACAATCAATCAAAATCCAACTTTTGGTTTCCAAGAGCCGAATAGCAAAGCGACAAAAATGGTCGAGTATTCTTCGCCAAACACAAACAAACCCTTGCATTTAGGACATTTGCGCAATAACTTTTTAGGTTATTCTGTTGCCGAAATTTTAAAAGCAAATGGACATAAAGTTGTAAAGACACAAGTAATCAATGACCGTGGAATTCACATTTGCAAAAGCATGTTGGCTTGGGAGCGATTTTCTCCATTGAATGAAAAAGGTGAAAGAGAAACTCCTGAAAATACTGGCTTAAAAGGCGATAAATTGGTTGGGAAATACTATGTTGAATTCGATAAGAATTTCAACATAGAAGCCAAAGAAATCATAGAAAAATGGAATGCTGGAGATTTTTCAAATTACAGTGATGCCATTAAAAATGAATACATCAAGTTTGAAGAAGCTAAAGTAGGAAAGGACGAAAAAGCCGTTGCCGCTTTGGATGATAAAATCAAAGATTTAGCCAAAAATCAAACAGGAATTTTGCGCGATGTCAAAGAAATGTTGGTGAAATGGGAAGCGCGTGATCCTCAAACGTATCTTTTGTGGTCGACGATGAACAGTTGGGTTTATGCCGGTTTTGATGTGACGTATGAGAAAATGGGTGTCAATTTTGACAAACTGTATTACGAATCAGAAACCTACATTTTGGGAAAAGATTTGGTCATTGAAGGATTGCAAAAGGGAATTTTATTCAAAAAAGAAGATGGTTCAGTTTGGATAGATTTGACTGCTGACGGTTTGGATGAAAAATTATTGTTGCGTTCCGATGGCACATCTGTTTATATGACCCAAGATTTAGGGACAGCAACTGATCGTTTTCGCGATTATTCAGATTTAGAAGGAATAGTTTACACAGTTGGAAATGAGCAAGATTACCATTTCAAAGTTTTGTTTTTAATTTTGAAAAAAATGGGCTATTCTTGGGCGGAAAGTTGTTTTCATTTGTCTTACGGAATGGTTGATTTGCCATCTGGAAAGATGAAATCCCGAGAAGGAACAGTCGTTGATGCGGACGATTTGATTGACGAAGTTGTAGGTAAAGCCAAAGAAATGACGCAAGAGCGCGGGCATTTGGAAGGAATGTCAGAAGATGAGAAAGAAGCGCTTTTCAAATTAATCGGTTTGGGAGGCTTGAAATACTATCTTTTGAAAGTTGATCCTAAAAAACGCATGTTATTTAATCCTGCAGAATCCATTGAACTGAATGGAAATACGGGACCATTTATTCAATATGCGCATGCACGTATTCAATCTTTGATTTCAAAAGCAGGTGAAATAGGTGATTTTTCAAAAGCAAACTTGGGAGCCGAAGAAAAGGAAATTATCAAAATGTTGGCACAATTCCCAGCAGTAATTGAAGAAGCAGGGAAAATGTATTCACCAGCGCTGATTGCAAATTACACCTATGAATTAGTCAAAGCTTTCAATCACTTTTATCAGACTGTTCCGATTAACATAGAACCTGATTTAGCAGTTAAAAATCTACGATTGATAGTTTGTCAAAATGTTGGATTGGTGATCAAAAACGCAATGAACTTACTCGGAATCAATGTTCCAAATAGAATGTGATTCAAAACAAATACTTTATAAAGCGGGTAAAATTTACTCGCTTTTTTTATGAATCAAATTTTGTAAAAAAGAGATTTTAGGCAAATTTCTTAGGCAAATTGGAATCAAATCGCATGATTTCTCCAGATACAGGATGTTTGAAAGACAAGACTTTTGCATGTAAACCCAAACGACCAATGTGATTTAATTTCGCGCCATATTTTTTGTCGCCCACAATTGGATGTTTGATGTCTTGCATGTGCACTCGAATCTGATTTTTTCTTCCAGTTTCTAAATTGACTTTCAACAAAGTAGTGCCTTTTTTTCTTGAAATTACTTCGTAGTGCGTAATCGCTTTTTGACCGTAAGTTTCATTTTGACTTGAATGTACAATTAACGCTTTGCTTTCTTTCAAATAGGAAATGATGGTGTCTTTGTCTTTTCTCACTTCGCCTTCCACCAACGCCACGTAAGTGCGCTCGATGATATTGTCATTCCAAGATTCTTGCAAGGTTTTCTTTACTTTTTCCATTTTTGCAAAAACCAACAAACCAGATGTGTCGCGGTCTAATCTGTGTACAATGAAAATTCTATTTTTTGGATTTGCTTTTTGAACGTGTCTAGTCAACATGGCATAAGCGGTTTTTGTGCGTTCTTTTTCAGAACCCATGGTGAGTAAACCAGCTTGTTTATTCACTACTATAATTGCTGCATCTTCAAATAAAATATCGATTCCAACTAAAGGTTTTTCAGCAACTATTTTTTCAGCTAATACGGTCATGATTTGACCAGTTTTCAGAGGCGCATTGAATTGTGTTTCTACTTTTCCATCAACTGCAATTAGCTTTTCTTTGAGTAAAAATTTGACATTATTTCTACTTTTTCCTGGCAAAGATTCCATGATGAAAACCATTAAAGTGGTTGCAGATTTGACTGTAAATTTCAAATCTTTCTTTTTTGCTGGTTTACCAGCAGATCTTTTTTCTTTAAATTTCATTTAGAATCCTTGAGTTGGAGCGCAAAGATACGGTTTTTGTTTTAGAGTTGGATTTTATTGTGTTTGGATGCTGTCCTCGGCGGAGCTTAAGGGTTTTTATCAGTTAGAATCACTTACACACCAGTAATTGCTCGAGTTTTTAAAATCCGATTTGAATTAAATCAAGATTTTTAGGCATTGTGTATAAATCTATTCTCGGACAGATAATCAAAAATCTGATTGGATAAAAATAGATAGAAAAATTGAGTAGAAAATTAGATTTTTGGTTAAGGCTTTTTATCCGTTAGAATCACTTATTTACCCGCAAACACTGAATAAAAATTTACTTCAAAAAAGCATACATCAAAATATTCGCACCCATTTGCAGCGCTTGCATTCTTTTCTCAGTTGGATCATTGTGAACCGCTTGGTCTTCCCAACCATCACCCAAATCAGTTTCAAAAGTATATAGACACACTAATCTACCTTCAACAATTATCCCAAAAGCCTGCGAGCGTTTATCATCGTGTTCATGGATTTTTGGCAAACCATTGAAGTTGTATTTCTGGTGAAAAATCGGATGGTTACTAGGCAATTCAACCAATTCTTGATTAGGAAAAATCTTTTTCAATTCTATTCGAATAAATTCATCCATACCATAATTATCATCGATGTGTAAAAATCCACCTCCCAATAGATAAGTTCTGAGATTTTCAACTTCAGCATTTGAAAAAACAACATTTCCGTGTCCTGTCATGTGGACAAAAGGAAAATTGAAAATATCGTTGCTTCCAGCCTCAATGTAAGGAACGTCTTTGCTGATATTTGTAGAAAGATTTTGATTGCAAAAAGAAATTAAGTTAGGCAACGAAGTTGGATTTGCATAGTAATCTCCACCGCCATTGTATTTCAAAACTGCCAATTGATAAGTTCCTTGCGCAAACGAGGAAGAACCTATTAACAGAATAAAAAAGAACAACCAATTTCTCAACATAAATAATGATTTAATTAATTAACAAACATTGCATGCAAGCATATAGTCCAGCAGTTTCTGTTCTCAATCTATTTTTTCCTAAAGTTACAAAATCATATCCAGCTTTTTGGGCTGTTTCTATTTCATCCAAAGAAAAATCACCTTCTGGCCCGATTAAAATGGGATAATCATTAGTTCTAAAAACATCCTGCAATGTCGTTTTATCATTTTCAAAACAATGAGCTAAGGCCGCATGAGGGTGCTTTTTTATAAATTCTTTAAACGGAATTAAAGTATTTAACTTTGGTAAATGAGTCCTTTTGGATTGTTTCATGGCTGAAACCAAAATTTTCTCCAATCGATCTTCTTTGATTTGCTTTCGTTCACTATTCTTGCAAAGTAAAAGCGTGATTTCATCAATTCCTAATTCTGTAGTTTTCTCCAAAAACCACTCAATTCTATCAATATTCTTGGTTGGTGCAATCGCAATGTGAATATTCTTTAAACTTTTCGGTTCAAAATCATATTTTAGAATCACAACAGTACAATGTTTAGGATTGGCATCATCAATCTCTGCCAAATAAGTACCTCCTACTCCATCTAGCAGGGTAATTAAATCTTTACTTTTCAATCTCAAAACACGGCAAGCATGTTTGGATTCTTCTTCAGAAAGTGTCACTCGAACTGACTCAGGACTAATTGTGGGGATATAAAATAGATTCATTTCAATGCATAATTTTATAGATCAACTCTTTCATTAAATCTGCCTTGGAAAAAGAATCATTGTTTAAACCTTTCGATTTTAAATCATATTCATGTAAATAAGAAATGTTTCTCGAAATCATTTTTGGCGGATAAATTTTACTGGCATTCAATAATTCTTTCACTGCAAATGGATGAATTTTCAGTAATTGACTAATTGCCTCATTCGATTTGTTATTTGCAAAATGAATCCTCATCAACTTGAAGAAAAAAGTAAAAATATTACCAATCACAAGTACTAGTTCACCTGATTTTGGATTATGTTCAAAGTAATTCACAATAGTCAGTGCTTTGTGCACATCTCTAACGGCAATCGCATTGGTCAATTCATAAACATTATAATCCTTCGAAATCCCAATGTTTTCTTCAATATGCACTTCATTTATTGTAGTTCCCTTTTGAAGAAGTAATGCCAGTTTATCTAATTCATTTGTGATTTTGCTCAGATCATTACCCAAAAAATCTGCCAACAAGGTTGAAGCTTTTGGAGTAATCGCATATTCAGTTGTCTTCAAATAATTATTTATCCAATCTACAAGTTGATAATCTCTAATTTTATCTGAACTAAATGTTAGGCCATTTTTGGTGATTTCCTTAAAGATCTTTTTTCGAGAATCGAATTTTTTATACTTGTACAATATCACTAAAACCGTTGTTGGTTCAGGATTTGAACAATATTTTTCCAACAACTCTATATCTTTCAAACCTTGTGCTTCTCTAATCACAACCAATCTTCTTTGAGCCATGAGCGGATAACCTTTGGCTTCAGCAATAATTGACTGCACATCTGAATCTGCACCATAACAAATCATTTGGTTAAAATCTCTTTCATGTTCTTCCAACGCATTGTCAATAATCGATTTTGAAATCAAATCTATGTAATAAGGCTCTTCACCATGCAACAGGTAAACAGACTTAAAAATTTTATTTTTGATGTCTTGAATTATTGATTTATGATCCATATTTCAAAGGTAATAAACTAGTAAAAGATAGACATGTTTTTTATTGAAAACTTTTAATTTTCTAATTTTTGATGCGCTTTTTGGTCCACTAATTAATTTATTGAAAAATATCTTAAATTTATTTGGCACAATTTCTGATATTTGCACAGAAAATAAAAACAAAATGAAATTTCTATTAATTGCATTCAGCATTATTACTTTGACAGTATCAGCGCAAGATTCTAAATCACAAGCGATTTTGGATAAACTGTCGGCAAAAATGAAAGGTTTAAAATCTTTCTACATCGAATTTAGTGCAAGTATCAAAAACTCGGCAGGTGCTAACGAAAGTGAAATTGGAAAAGGTTGGGTTAAAGGAGACAAATTCTACGCTTCTTATGGCGACAACACAATTATTTCTAATGGTTTAAAGACTTGGACAATTGTAAAAGAAGAAAAATCGGTTTATGAATCTGACGCTAGCGGTGGTGATGAACAATCAATAAACCCAAAAAAATTGATGACAATTTGGGAAAAAGATTTTAAAAACGCATTCGAAAAAGAGGAAACCTTGGGTGGAGAAACAGTTTCAGTTATCAAATTGGTCCCAAAAAACCCTGGTAAAGTTGACTACCACACAATCATTCTATACATTTCAAAGGCGGACAACGAATTGAAGAAGGCAGTTATGAAGGCCAAAAATGGGACAACAATGACTTATTCCTTGACAAAATTCACTTCTAATCCGACGGTAGAAGATACTAAATTTGTTTATGATTCAAAAAAATATCCTGGTTATAGTTTGATCAAAGATTAAAAGATTAACACATTTTCTTAAAGCCCATTTCTTAATTGATTTGGGTTTTTTTGTTTTGAAAAAATAAAATCAAAGCAATAGTTTCAAGGATAAAAAGCCTACCCGACAATCGACAAAATTGATCCAAAATTGCTGTTTACCTTCTACTTGATATCATTATTGGCCCTAGAAACATTTGCAAAAAAAAATCGCTGACTTAAAAGCCAACGATTTCCAAAATTTTGGGAGACTGATGGGTCTCGAACCCACGACCTCCGGCACCACAAACCAGCGCTCTAACCAACTGAGCTACAATCTCCATTTTTTGCGTGTGCAAATATACTACATTTCTGTCTTTTTCAAAGCATTTCATAGATTTTTTTTTAATTTTAAATGAAGAAAATAGCTAATATTGTTGAATATGAGTGCAAAAACAATGATTGTAAAAGAGTTTGAAAGAAGGATTTTTGAAGAATCTTACAGTAGAATTTTCAAGTGTTTATCGCTTTTGAGTGAAGAATCAATTTGGTTTTCGCCCAATGATCAAATTCCAACCGTTGGAAATTTGATTCTCCACCTTTGTGGTAATGCCAGACAATGGGTACTTTCTGGAATTGGTGGCGCACTCGACAACCGATTTCGAGACCAAGAATTTATTGTTCAAAAAAACATTAGAAAATCAGACCTGATCTTTTTGCTTGAAAATTTAAAGGTCAATCTCAAAAACACACTTTTTGAGATGCCTGATGCTATTTTAAACGAAAAAAAAATAATCCAAGGATTTAACGAAACAGGTTTTTCAATTTTAGTTCATGTAATTGAACATTTTTCCTATCATACTGGGCAAATTACTACACTTACCAAAATGATAACCAATAAACAAACTGGTTATTATCATGGATTTAATCTCAACCAACTGAATTAAATTAAAATTAAAGTTTTTCACATTTCATATTGTTGAAAAGTAGCAAACTACAAACTCTCCATAAAATCATTTATCCGCTATCTTTGCGCTAAAGAAAAACATATGCTTAAAATAGGTGTGCTTGGAGCCGGTCATCTTGGAAAGATTCACATTAAATTAATCTTAGAATTGCCCTCAGTATTTGAACTTGTTGGTTTTTTTGATCCCAATGATACCCATGCACAAGAAGCGATTAATCTTTTTGGAATTAGAAGATTTGATTCATTAGATGCCATACTAAACGAAATTGATTGTGTTGATATAGTAACCCCTACCCTTGCCCACTTTGATGCAGCTGTCGCCGCAATAAGAAAAAGCATTCATGTTTTTGTTGAAAAACCAATCACACAAACCATAGAGGAAGGAAATTCCTTGCTTAAATTGGCTCATGAAGCAGCAATAAAAGTACAAGTAGGACATGTAGAAAGGTTCAATCCAGCTTTCCAAAAAGCATTACCACATTTACAAAACCCCATGTTTATTGAGATACACCGATTGGCTCAATTTAATCCCCGTGGCACAGATGTCCCTGTGGTTTTAGACTTGATGATTCATGACTTAGATATAATTCTCAGTGTCGTAAAGTCAGACATCAAACGAATTTCAGCTTCTGGAGTTGCTGTAGTTTCAGATACTCATGACATAGCGAATGCACGTATAGAATTCAACAATGGATGTGTTGCAAACTTGACTGCCTCCAGGATATCTCTTAAAAACATGCGAAAAACTAGATTTTTTCAAAAAGACAATTACATCAGCGTAGATTTTTTAAACAAAAAATTAGACTTGATGAAATTGGAGGATTTAGTTGGTGAGGCAGATCCTTTTGATGTAGTTTTTGAACTGGGAAAAGGTAAAAAAAGTAAGAAAATTATTTTTGATCAACCAGAAATAGATAACTCAAACGCGATCAAAGAAGAACTTATTGCATTCCATAGATCAATAACAGAAAACTTAACACCGATAGTATCTATAGAAGATGGTTTGAGAGCTTTAGAGGTTGCTACCCAAATTTTAGACAAACTAAAGACACCTAACATTGTGTTTTCTGACAATAATTTCTAATTTGCATCGTTAACTTAAAAATAAAATCAATAGCTATTTATGAAATTATTATCTTTAATTGGTTTACTTTTCATTCTCTCTTCATGTATCAAAAACAATCCTGAACCTACTTGGATCCAAATTGAAAAATGGCAACTAGAGGCCAATCCATTCATTAGCGGATTGGAAGGAGAATTAAATCACAATTTCACAGACGCTTACGTTTATATTGATGAAAAAATTGTTGGAATTTTTGAATTACCAATAAAATTGCCACTCTTAGTGGATGGTTACAAAAAAATAATGATCTATCCAGCCATTAGAAACAATGGAATTGCAGCGACAAAAAGAATTTATCCGTTTTGTCAACCTCATGTCTTTTACGCCACTTTGGTGAAAGGTGAAACAATTACAATAAATCCAAAAACTCAATATTACACCAATTGTAATTTCGCCTTTATTGAGGATTTTGAATCTGCTGGAATCAAATTTACAACTGACCCAACTTCTAACGCAACGATTGAACAGATTCAGCATACTGATCCAGGTAAATCTGGGAATTGTGGACATATTGCCATGAGTATCAGCGATTCAATTTGGACAGCTTATACCGATGCACAAATGGACCTTCCAAAAGGAAGTGCTGAAGTTTACTTGGAAATAGAGTATAAAACAACCAATAACTTGTTAACTGGCGTTTTAGGAATAACACTTCCTGGTACGAAAAAAATCAATCCTTACATCCAATTAAATGCTCAATCTGCTACAGACGCTACTTGGAAAAAAATCTATATAGATTTGAAAGAAATAGTCTCTAGCTCTACTACAGCTGACTATTTTGAGCAATATTTACAGGCTAAAATTGATGACGGTAAATTAGAAAGTGACATTTACATTGATAATTATAAAATTATTCATTTCTAATGTTATCAAGTCGTAAAGCCACTTTCTTAATAATTATTGACTTTTTTTCAGCCTTTGTCTCTTGGGCTCTATTTTTTGTCTTTCGAAAAATCTACATTGAAAAAGTACCTCTAGAAATTAACGATACGTTCTACTATGGCATTTTAATCATTCCTGCATGCTGGATTGGATTATATTTTTTGCAAGGAACCTACGCTGATGTAAAAAGAATGTTTCGGATGAAAATTTTAAGTCTGACGTTTTTTGGAACACTAATAGGTTCAACATCCATATTCTTTATTTTCTTATTAGACGATACAGTTCAGACCTACGCTCATTATTACCAATCATTTTTGGCGCTTTTTGCAATTCAGTTTTTAGTCTCATTTATACCAAGAATTGTTTTTACAAGCGTACAAGTTAAAAAAATTCATACTGGCAAAGAAGGCTTCAATGCTTTGCTTTTAGGCGGAAGTGAAAAAGCAGTCGGTATTTATAAGGAAATTCAAAACCTACACAAAAGCATCGGAACTCAATTCATTGGATTTGTCAATCTCAATGGAATTGATACGTTATTGAAAGATGAATTAAGCTATTTAGGTCATGTTGATGATTTAGAAAAAATCATCGAACAGTACAAAGTAGAAGAAGTAATCATCGCATTAGAGAGTACTGAACACCAAAGGTTAAGTTCAATTATCACACGACTTTCTGGAACTGGTATTAAAATCAAAGTATTGCCAGACGTTTTTGATATTTTGGCTGGATCAATCAAAATGACCAATATTTTCGGTGTTTTACTGCTAGAAGTAAATCCTGATGGAATGCCTATTTGGCAACAAAGTATCAAAAGATTTATCGATATTTCACTTTCATTAATTGCCTTGATATTGTTGATTCCAGTGTATATTTTCCTTGCCATAGCGGTAAAAACTTCGTCCAAAGGCCCAATATTCTTTCGACAAGAACGCATTGGTTTGAATGGACGAAAATTTAAGATAATCAAGTTCAGAACAATGTATATTGATGCTGAAGCCAAAGGTCCACAACTTTCAAGTACTTTTGATCCAAGAATCACCAAATCTGGAAGATTCATGCGCAAAGCGAGATTGGATGAATTTCCTCAATTCTTCAATGTTCTTATTGGCGATATGAGTTTGGTAGGTCCTAGGCCTGAAAGACAATTTTACATCGATCAAATTGTTGCAAGAGAACCGCAATTTTTGCAATTAACCACTGTTAGACCGGGAATTACTTCTTGGGGGCAGGTGAAATATGGATATGCTGAAAATGTAGATCAAATGCTTCAACGTATGAAATTTGATTTGCTATATTTAAAAAACATGTCTCTGGCGCTTGATTTAAAAATCATGCTTTATACGATACTAATTATATTGAAAGCCAAAGGGAAATAGGATTTACATTCTGATAATCTTCCCATCTTCCATCTCAATAATTCGATTTGTTTTTGCTGCAAATTCATTATCATGAGTAACAATGAGCAATGATTGGTTAAATTCAATAGCCAATTGCTGAAAAATATCGAAAACAATTTCGCTGTTCTTCTTATCTAAATTTCCTGTTGGTTCGTCTCCCATGATAATTAATGGGTCATTGATTAACGAACGAGCGATGGCTACACGTTGTTTTTGTCCGCCTGAAAGTTGATTGGGAAGTTTCAACGCTTCATTTTCAATTCCGAGCATTTTGAGTTTCTCATAAGCGCGATGTTCAACTTCCTTGGCGGAATATTTCCCAAGTTTTAATCCAGGAAGCATAACGTTTTTCAGTACATTAAATTCATTCAATAAATAATGAAATTGAAAAACAAAGCCAATTTTTTCATTACGTACTTTAGCTAAATCGCCCTCCTTTTTTCCGCTCATGGAAACACCATCAATGATTAATTCTCCCTCGTAGTCAGTATCCATCGTAGAAAGAATATAAAGCAAAGTCGATTTTCCGCAACCAGAACGACCAATGATGGAAATAAACTCTCCTTGATCAATTGAAAACTCAATATCATTCAATACTTTGATTGTCATTGGATCATGAAAATACTTGACAATTTTTTTAGCCTCGAGAATTTTATTTTTCATGTTATTTTCCTCTGATAATAATTACTGGATCAATCTTACTCGCTTTTCTGGATGGAAAATATCCTGCGAAATAAGTTGTAATCAAGGAAAATATTCCTCCTATGATGTAAAAGTTGGGGTTGTAATTGATTGGATACGTTTTGATCGTAGGCAAAGCCTCTGTATTAAACGGAATTTGGTCTATCAAGGCTGACATCGTAAAACCGAACACAAGACCGAAAAAACCACCAATAAAACCAATCGAAAGCGCAATTGTTATAAAAATTCGATTCACATCTTTTCCTGAAAATCCAGTTGCTTTTAAAATGGCAATAGAATCCATTTTGTCATAAATCATCATATTCAGAATGTTATAAATTCCGAATCCAGCAACGATTAAAAGTGTAATTCCAACTGTATAAGAAATCAAGGTACGCACAAAACTTCCTGTTTCAAATTGTGAATTTGCCGTTTGAATATCCAGCGCTTGAACATCAAAAATCTCTTTGTACTCCTTGGCAATGGCAGGCGCCAAAGTCATATCATTTAACTTAATCTGGATATCGGTGATATAACTCTTTGCAACTCCCAATAATTTTTGGGTGGTTTCAATGGAAGCATAACTTTGAACATTGTCTAAATCCTTTAGCCCCGATTGAAAGAAACCCACTACTTTCAGTTGGACCAACTCACCTTTTGAAGTGGTAACCTGTATCACGTCACCAATATTTGCCAACATCTTTTCTGCAACTCCTTTTCCTAAAATGATACTGTTTGAAGTGTTTTTCAAATCAAATAAGTTGCCTGCTACAACATACTCATTGAATGAAAAAAGTTTATTTTCGGCTTCCACATCTATGCCATTGATATTTCCAGACAAGTCACTGGCACCAACATTGTAAAAAACTTGACAAGAAATTTTGGGCGAAATTCCCAAAACGCGTGTGTCTTTTTTTAGCGCTTGATAAATTGCACCGTAATTATAAATCTCTAGTTTTGATGACTTTGGCTTAACAGAATTCACGAAATTATGCGACTGACTAAATTCCTTAAAACGATCAATAGGTTGAATTTTAGAAGGTTGTACTTCATTGTATAACCGAATGTGCGGTGTCCGATTTAAAATCAAGCCATCTAATAAATCGTTCAAACCAGACATAAAGCTCAGTAATCCAATAAACATGGTAATACTGAATGTTACGCCCACAGCAGCAACCATCGTTTGTTTAAAACGAGCCATCAACAGGGATTTGGCGATACTAACTGTCAGTGAAAGACTCATTCTTCAGGTTTTGAAATGACAGTGTTTGCATCAATTCCCGATAAAATTTCAACTTTTCGGTAATCTTTTAATCCAGTTTTTACTTTGATTTTTTTTCCCTCTTCGTTGTAAACGAATTGCTCATTGAATAAAAAATCCCTTGGAATCAACAAAGCATTCTGTTTCGTTTGAATCAAAATATTTGCTTCGAAAGTCGTATTTGGATACAACACTGGCGGTTGATTGACAAATTCCGCTTCAACTAAAAAAGTACGGCTTCGTTCATTCATGTATGGAATGATTTTAGAAACTTTTGCCTCAAATGATTGTCCTTTATAACTATCTAAAGTAACCAAAACCCTTAAACCCTTTTTGATTCTAACAATATCTTTTTCATCCACTTGCATTTCCAAAAAATAATTTTTGGCATCACCGATAACCGCCAATGGAGTTTGAACATTGACCATTTCGCCGCGCGATTTGGAAATATTGTAAACAATACCATTGATTTCGCTTTTCAGCAAGTAATCATTTTCCATAACATCAGAAATTTGGAGATTTCTGGCAGATTGCGAAGCGTTGAAGTCCAATTGACGTTTCAATTCATCGTATTTCGTAACGGCGGATAAATACGCATAATTTGAATTTTCAAATCGTAATTGCACTTGTTCTAAATCTGCTTTCGAAATTGCTTCTTGTTTCCAAAGTGCCATTTGGCGTTGATAAGCCAAAGAGTCGATTTTCATTTTTGACTTAGAAACTCTCAAAGCTTGAAGTGCTTCGTTCAATTTTGCTTGATTGGCAGATTTACTGTTGAAATCAGCTAACAAAGCAGCATTTTCCTTGGACAACTTTTGAGATTGATTTGAAATAGAAAGAATGGGCGTTCCTACTTTTACGATATCGCCTTCTTGCACAAAAATTTGGTCAATGATTCCATTTGCTCGAGAAAAAACATCGTATTGATTTTTGCTTTTTACAATTCCAGAAGCGTAAATTGACTCGGAAATTGATTCCGATTTTGGTCGAGTGGTTTCAACTTTACTTTTGCAACCGAAAAGCAAAAAGACGCTAAAAAAAAGTATAATTTTGTTCATAGTGTAGTAAAGTTAATAAATCCAATTAAAAAAATAATTGATTTTCCAACTAAAATTTAAAACTTACCATAAATTAACTAAAAATCTGAAAAACAGATAGATAATTTTAAAAATTATAAACAGATTAATCGATTAAAAAAATATCTTAATCAGATTTTATACTGAAATATATCAGTTTTTGAAAAAAAATAAAATTATTTAATTTTCAAGTCAAACATATTTTGATCTTCTATAAATCCAGTCAAAGTATCCCCAATTGCTACCGGACCAACGCCGGCTGGAGTTCCAGTAAATATCAAATCTCCAATTTTCAAGGTCATAAATTGCGAAATGTAAACGATGATTTGGTCGATGTCAAAAAGCATGTCTTTCGTATTTCCAACTT
>JBIKJE010000002.1:0-97228 GCA_044361165.1 Crocinitomicaceae bacterium
GATATGCTTTGAAATTGAAAGGTATTAAGTCAAAGGTAGAACAGGACGATCGAATTGAATACTACATCAAAAAAGTTGCTCTTTGGGATGAAGTAAAAGATAGATTGAAATATTCAGCAAACAGTCTTTCGATTGGGCAGCAACAACGTTTGTGTTTGGCTCGTGGATTAGCCATTGAACCAAGGGTTATTTTAGCTGATGAACCAACTTCTGCTTTAGATCCAATTTCAAGTCGAAAAATTGAGGAGCAATTTCAAGAGTTGAGCAAAGAATTTGCAATCGTTTTGGTCACACACATTTTGCGACAAGCAAAGAGATTGGCTGATTATACTGCATTCATGTATTATGGTGAAGTGGTAGAAAAAGGTAAACCTACAGATTTATTCGAAAATCCTAAAACGGAAATTTTCAAAGATTATCTTCAAGTAGGTCATTAAAAATACGTTATGAAAAGAGTTGGAATTATAGGTGCAGGATTTTCAGGGATTATGACTGCAGTTAATTTGATTAATAAATCAGACAATACTACAGAAATATTCATATTTGAAAAGGAAAATCCAATTGCCAAAGGAATTGCTTATTCACCATATTCCAAAAAACAATTATTAAATGTTCCTTCATCGAAGATGAGTGCATTTAAAGATTTTCCAGATCATTTTTTTAATTGGATCAAATCATTAGATGAATATAAAAATATTGACGACTCAATCCTTGGTGGTGCTTTTTTACCTAGGTTTTTATACGGTCAATATTTAGAATTTGTTTGGAATGAGGCACTTGCAAATGCAAAAGCAAAATCGATCAATGTCCAAATTTTCAGGTCTAATATCGTAGATATAGAAAGAAAAACCACTTTAATTGAGTTGATTGCTGAAAATCAAGATAAATTTACTGTAGATTATTGCGTCCTCGCCACAGGAAATTTAGTTCCTAGAAACCAAACTATTGAAAACATGGATTTTTATTCAAATCCGAATTATTTTCAAAATCCTTGGAAAATTGAGTCTGTTGAAAATTTGAATAAAAATGAAAATGTTCTGATCATTGGAAATGGTCTAACTATGGTTGATACTGTTTTAGCGTTGCAAGAGCGAAACTTTAAAGGAATTATTTATTCAATTTCTCCAAACGGTTATCACATTCTTTCTCACCGACATGCGCCGATCAAATACAATAAATTGGTTGAAGAATTACCTGAGAATGTTGATTTAAAAACAATTAGAAATTTAATTGTGAAACACGTTCGTGCAGTTAGAAAACTAGGTGTTTCTGCAGAACCGGTAATCGATTCTTTGAGACCATTTAGTCAAAATATATGGAAGAATTTTTCGATAAATGACAAGCGAGAGTTTTTAAGGAAATATCGACATGCTTGGGGAGTAGCAAGACATAGGATTCCGATTCACATGAATGATTTTCTACTTAAATTGATGTTTTCCATTAAATTGAAGGTTTTTGCTGGGGCAATTAAATCTTTAAAAGAACAAAATGGTATTATTGAAGTCTCTTTTTTAGAGAAAAACAGTAAAACTATGGAAAAAATTTTTGTGAGCAGGGTAATTAATTGCACCGGTCCAGAATCGAATATTAAGCTTTCCGATAGTCAATTGCTCAAAGAATGTTTGGAAAAAGGGATCATTACACAAGATGAATTTTGTCTAGGATTTAATGCTGACTCCTCAAATTTTCAGTTGATAGGTAAAAATGGAACAATTCAAAATAACATTTTCACCCTTGGAACAAATCTAAAAGGAATTTTTTGGGAGAGTACTGCTGTGAATGAACTGAGAAGTCAAGCTGAAAATCTGGCAAATTATATTGTGCAGAATAATTTTAAAACTGATCAATAGAATTCATTCTTGAAGACTTTCCTTATTTTTGTATAGAATGTCTGATTTTTTAAATACACCCATTGAGTTCTTAAAAGGAGTTGGTCCGCAAAGGGCAGAATTGCTTCAAAAGGAATTGAAAATTTTCAATTTTGGAGATTTATTGGAGTATTTTCCTTTTCGATATGTCGATCGTTCTTATTATAATCAAGTAGGCGACTTACACACCTTGGATGGTTTCGCGCAATTACGAGGTTTTATCACCAAGATTGATGAGGTTACAACTGGTCGTCAAAAAAGACTAATTGCCAAATTTCAAGATCGAAGCGGACAAATAGATTTGGTTTGGTTTCAAGGAATCAAATGGATCAAACCATTGTTGCGACCTGGTATCGAGTATCAAGTATACGGTAAAGCCAAAATCTTTGGAAATTCTTTCAATATTCCGCATCCTGAAATTGTTGAATTAGACAAAACAGATCCCTCTAAAGGATTGAAGGCGGTTTACAGAAGTACCGAAAAATTGAACGCCAAAGGATTACATTCCAAGGGAATTGAAAAATTGACGAGTACTTTGGTTCCAATGTTGAGAAATCACATATTGGAGATTTTTCCACCAGAGTTGATTCAAGAATTACAACTTTTACCTCGCGAAACGGCTATCAAACAAATTCATTGTCCTCAAAATGAAGATTTAGCGCAAAGAGCTAGCTTTAGATTGAAGTTTGAAGAATTGTTTTTACTTCAAATCGAACTTTTGTTGCGGAAGCAAATTGCGATGCAGAAAAATAAAGGCTTTGTTTTTGAAGAGGTTGGACAGGTTTTTCTAGATTTTTACGAGAATCACCTTCCTTTTCAGTTAACAAATGCTCAAAAAAGAGTAATCAAAGAAATTAGAAATGATTTTCGCCACGGAAATCACATGAATAGGCTTTTGCAAGGCGATGTTGGAAGTGGAAAAACATTGGTTGCCTTACTAACAATGCTCATTGCCGTCGGAAATGGTTTTCAAGCTGCAATGATGGCTCCAACAGAGATTCTGGCGCAACAACATTTTGATTCTATTAGCGAGTTATTAGCTCCAATGGGAATTCGGGTGGAAAAACTGACTGGCTCAGTGAAAAAATCTAAGCGAAAAGATATACATGAATCGTTGCTAAATGGAGAAATCAAAATTTTGATTGGGACGCATGCTTTATTGGAAGATGTAGTTGAATTTCAGAATTTAGGACTGGTTGTCATTGATGAACAGCATCGATTTGGTGTGGCACAAAGGGCAAGATTGTGGGCGAAAAATCACATTCCTCCACATATTTTGGTTATGACAGCGACGCCAATTCCTCGAACGCTGGCAATGACAGTTTATGGTGATTTAGATGTCTCAGTGATTGATGAATTGCCACCAGGAAGAAAAGCAATTACTACTGAGCATCGTTTTGAAAACGACCGTTCTGTGGTATTTGGATTTATTAGAAGAGAAATTGAAAAAGGAAGACAAGTTTATGTCGTTTTTCCGCTAATAAAAGAATCTGAAACTTTGGATTACCACAATTTGATGGAAGGTTTCGAATCGATTTCTAGGGTTTTTCCGTTACCAACGTATCAGATTAGTATAGTTCATGGACAGATGAAACCTGAGGTGAAAGATTTTGAGATGAAGCGTTTTGTAGAAGGTCAAACTCAAATCATGGTTGCAACGACAGTGATCGAAGTAGGAGTAAATGTCCCAAACGCGTCAATTATGATCATTGAAAGTGCCGAACGCTTCGGATTATCACAATTACATCAATTACGCGGTAGAGTAGGGCGAGGAGCAGAAAAATCGTATTGCATATTAATGACGGGAAACAAACTCTCAAAAGAAAGCAAAAAACGATTGTCAACGATGGTTAGGACCCAAGATGGATTTGAAATCGCTGAAGTTGACATGGAACTCCGTGGTCCAGGTGACATTATGGGAACACAACAAAGTGGAATTTTAGATTTAAAAATTGCAGACTTGACGAAAGATGGACCCTTGGTCGCTTTGGCAAGAGAAAAAGCGCGAGAAATATTGATGAAAGATGCTGGGTTAAATTTGAAAGAACATTTTGGTATCCGTTCCAAAATTGTGAAGATCCTTTCTGACAAGCCAAATTGGAGTAAGATTTCATAAAAAAAGCTGTCCAAAATTGAACAGCTTTTATGATTAATTATTTTTTAAAAATCCTTTTGTACCAAGGCTTTTTAGCTTTTTCATTTCCGTAGCCGTATCCATAACCATAGCCGTATCCATAACCATATCCTTTTTGCTGATTGGATCCATTCACCAATACAACCATATTAGAAAGTTTATTTTCTCTATACAATGTTTGAGGAATATTTAAAAGACGTTTATCTAAATAATTGGCTCTTGAAACATAGATGGTCATGTTTGCAATTTTGCTAATTAATAATGTATCAGTTACTGGTGCCACCGGCGCAGTATCTACAATGATGTAATCATACATTTCTCTAACTTGAATAAACATCTCAATCACCCTAGGATTTATCAATAATTCTGATGGATTTGGTGGAATATCTCCAGAAACTAATAAATCAAAGTTAATATCATCAGGTTTTTCAATAATAACATCTTGTAGGGTTAAATCTAAATCGGTAATAAAATTAGTAACTCCTTTAGTTTTTGCAACACCAGTATATTCAAGGATTTTTGGTGCTCGTAAGTCCATTCCAATTAACAATACTTTTTTTCCAGATAAAGCGATAATGGAAGCTAGGTTAATTGAAATGAAAGATTTACCCTCTTTTTCAATAGTTGAAGTTACAAATATCACCTTACTCCTAGAAACATTTGAATTTGATTTTAATATAAAATCTGCGTTTGTTCTCAGTATTCTAAATGCTTCTGAAACATCGTTGCTTTCACCATGCGCGACAACAATTTTATCTTTAGTTTCCGAAAGTGGAATGTCTCCTATGTAAGGAAGATTTGCTCCGATTATATCATTTTTTCCATGTATTTTAGTATCAAGAAGTCTTTTAATATATATAATTCCAAATGGAATCAAAATACCCAATAAGAATGAAATTGCATAAATAATTTTTTTGTTCGGAGAAACAATAAGATTGTCAGAAAAGGCTTCGTCAATAATTTTTGTATTTGATACTGTTACAGCAAGAGTGATCGCCGTTTCTTCTCTTTTTTGAAGTAGATATAAGTACAAAGATTCTTTGATTTGCTGTTGTCTTTGAATTTCGCGATATTCTCTTTCATACTTTGGAACAGAGGATATTTTTGAATTTATTTCATTTTCTAATCTTTGTAATTCTCTATTTTTAATTTTTAATGATTCTTTTAGATTTAATAAACTTTCTTTCAGGTTTTTATGAATTCCTAAAATCTGAATATTTAAGTTTTGAATAATTGGGTGTTTTTCGGAAGAATTTTTAGTCAATCGATTTTTTTCTAAAACCAATTTATTGTATGACTCTATCATCTTTTCTATTGAGACATCATAGAGACCGAGATTGGAAGGAACTAGATCATTTGTTTCAATATGATTCAGTAAATAATCATATACAAATTCAACTAAACGAATTTGAGTCTCGTTTTGCAAAATAAGAGTATGATTATCGCTTCCGGTTTTAAGAAATATTTCAGCTTCAGAAGCCATATCAACAAGCTTGTGATCTGCTTTATAACTTTCTACATTTTGTTCTACATCTGACAGTTCTGTGGTGATGTATTTTATTCTTTCATTTATAAAATCAGCCGTATTTTTGGATATTTGATTTTTATCACTGATGGCATCTTTACTATGTTGTTCAATTAAGTTATTAATAATCGCCTTTGATTTTAAACGATCAAAATCTTGAAGTGAAATAGTTATGACGTTGGATTCATCATTCGCTGCATCAACTTTTATTTCTTTTTTGAAAAAAGAAACAACGTCATCCAATGGTTTAATTTTAATGATATATTTCTTGTTATTTAAAAACTGACTATCAACAATATTTGGTGTGATAATGAAATCCCCAATAGGATGCTTTATTACTTTACCAAAACTAAAAGTACCTTTAAAATTAGACTCTTTTTCAACTATATCGAATTTTTGATTTGAGATAATACGAATGTTAAAATTTGCCTCCTTGTCATATATGACTGAATCACCTTTAATAAAATTAATTCTAATTGGAGTATTGTTAAAAATTCCATAGGGAATTAAACCATTATCATCTTGGTAAACAATATTCAAGCCTAAATCTTTTACTACATTTAAGATTAAAGTTCGAGATTTAAATATTTCAATTTCATTTTCAATATTACTTTTTCCTCCTAAAATACCCAAATCAGCAAATGCAGATAATTCTGAAATCGGTGCATTTTTATCTTCATCTTTTATTAAAATTGCAGCTTTGACATCATATTTGGGTAATGTATATTTTAAATATAGGAAGCCAAAAGTTATCGAAATAATAATAGAAATTAAAAACCATCTCCATTGATGTAAATAGATACTTAATTGCTCTTTAATTTTAAAATCTTTTTCCTGCCCCTCGTCAAGGAAAGAATTATTTTGGATTTGATTCATTCTTATTTAATAATAACATTAATTGTAGTAATAACAAGCGAGGCAACAGAAATAAAAATACCCGCTGTCGAACTCACAATAGAAGTGTTTCTTTTTGCTCTATTTGGCTCAACATAAACTACGTCATTTTGATTCAAATAATAGACAGGGGAAGTAAAAATATCGGTTTTAGTCAAATCAATTCTGTACTCTTTTTTTATTCCACTTTCTTCTCTTATCACAAGGACATTGTTTCTTACGCCTGTAATGTTTAAATCGCCAGCAAGTCCAATTGCTTCTATAAGTGTTAGTCTTTCATTAGGAATATTATAGGTTCCAGGTATTTTGACGTCTCCTAAGATTGTAATTTTGAAATTTTGAATTCTAAGTGTTACAATTGCATCATTGATGAATTCTCTTAATTTATTCTGAATCAAGTTTGTCGCTTCAGTTCTTGTGAGACCGGCCAATTGAATTTCTCCTATCAACGGAAAATTAATTTTTCCATTTTCATCAATTAAATAACCACCTTTAGCTGAAATACCATTCACATAACCTGGCATTTGATTTCCCGCAGACATATCTTCTTTCATGAATGGTTTCAATGATTCTATGTCAGCTGAATTTACATCGATATATACCAAATCATCTTTCTTGAAAACTAGCGTGTATTGGGGTAGATTTGAAAGTTGACTTTTGTTAATTGTATCATTTTGATAATTAGCACCATTGAAGTAAATGATTTTCTTTTTTATACCGCAAGAAAATACTGATAAGGCAAGCAAAAATAAATATATGTACTTCATGTAGATGACTTGTTTTAAAAATGGCAAAATTAAGTTATTTTTTTCAAAGTCTAAAGTAGAAATAAGATAATTTCATGTATTATAAATAACTACTCAGTTTCTTTTTGAATTGCTTCTTTATTTTTGATTTCGCTTTTATTGCATTTGTATTTTTATTTATCAAAAAGAAAAAATAGATTAAAAGTAAAACAGCAACTATACTAATAACGAACAATACATTTTGATTAAAAAATATTGAGATGGATAAAAATATTGAAACGAATATCAAATTAAACACACCTAAAAAAATACTTGCCTTAATGTGTGAAAGATGAAGGAAATCAATGAGTAAGTGATGAATGTGATTCCGGTCTGGCGAAAAAGGCCCCCTTTTATTCATTATTCGAATTGTAAACACACGAGCAGTGTCAAAAAATGGAACAATTAGTATTGCAAGAACGATGTACGGATAATTGTCTTTTTTGAACGGTAGTAAAGCAATTTTATCATCTGTCAATGCTAAGAATCTCAATACTAACATTCCGATTATAAATCCAACAATTAGAGAACCTGTGTCCCCCATAAATATTTTCTTTGAGTGCGAAATATTGAATCTTAAAAATGCGGTTAAACAGCCTATCATTACAATACAAACACCCAATAGTAAATAGGAATGAGTGCTATAAAATATTGTACCGAAAGTTCCAAATATTACGGTACCGATTGTTGCAGCAAGACCGTCAATTCCGTCAATTAAGTTGAAAGAATTAATAATTACTATCACAATGAAAACACTTAATGGAATTGTAATAAATTTACTTACTTCGTACAAACCAAAAAATCCATGAAGACTTTCAATCTCAAAACTTGGATGTAATACTAAAAAGGTTGCTGCAACTATTTCAGCGCCCAGTTTTGTTATTGGTGAGATCACAACTAGATCATCCTTTAATCCAATTATAAATAGAATTGTCAACCCTGGAATCAAAGATGGAATGGTGTTGTATTTATCAAAAGGTTCAAGAAAATAAAAGGATAGAATTAAAACGATATAAAAAGCAATCCCGCCCAAACTAGGAGTTGCTGTTGAATGTGAGCTCCTATCATTGGGTTTATCCATTAATTTTTTGAATGACACAACACTTATGATTTTTGGATAAAGCATATAGCTAACCAAGAATGAGGACATTAATACAATTATCATCTCAAATATTGATGGCTTCATATAATTATGGATATCAATTTGGATGTAAATTTATTTAAAATTTTCTTATGTTGTATTAATTCATCTTTAATATTCTTGCATTTATCCAATCAAATCTCTTGTTCGCAGAATTTATATCAATAAATTCAAAGTCCTTTAACCAATTAATTAGTTTACTTTCGGTATGCTTTAAACCATAATATGATTTGAATTTTCTAGTCATTGAAAGTCCTGGCACCATAGGTTGTTTGGCATCGAAATCACGTGGATGGAAATAAGTCATCACGTAATCAGATTTTTTAGTAAAGTTTTTAATTACTCCATATGGAAAAAGTCTAAAATAACCACCACCTGAAAACACGATTTCTTTCCCCATAAAGGCATGTAGATTTATAGGCATTTCTTTTATTTTCATCCCATTACATTCAATCCAGACTGGTTCAGCTTTTCCATAGTCATGAAATCCACCGTGTGAACGCTCTGTTGGGAACAAAGAACAATCGATTTCAATTCCGTGTTTTATCAAAGTTTCAATAGCCCATGGCGTTTCGTTGGTAATTGAGAATCCCGGTGCTCGAAAATATTTAATTTTTTGGCCTGAAACCGATTCTAAAATATCGATGGATTTTATTAAATCTTTTTCAAATTCCAAAGGTGATTGCTCATATACTAGTTGATGATAATGTGTGTGTGATCCAATTTCGAATCCCGAATTAACAATTTTCCTGATAATTTCTGGATATTTTTCAGCAATCCATCCAACACAGAAAAAAGTTGCTTTCTGATTATTTGCTTGCAAAATATTGAAAATAGTTTCCATGTTTTGATGAATTCTACTTTCAAATTTTGACCATTCTGAAACTCCTTTAGTCTCGGGATTATCTAATATATGAAACCACTCTTCAATATCAAAAGTCAAAATATTCATTTCCAATTTTTTAAATTTGTTTGAGTTATTTTTTCCAATTCGTTAATATCTTCTTTAAAATATTCTTGAAGTTTTTGCCTAGTTTGGGGGTCGATTTGATCTTTCGCAAACATTTTAGAGGCCACTTTTTCTAAATATTTTCTTGGAATTGTTTTCAACGCAAATTCCCGTAAACCATATATTATTTTATTGTTGCGATTTGTTAAAGCTCCGATGAATGCATTCTTTGGTTTACCAGAATGACTATATCTTGTTTCTGAATCAACAGATTGAATTTTGTCAACTTCTAAAAATTCAAAAATTGATACTAGCACTTTTTGAGGATTTTCATCCAATTCGTCTGAAAAAACAACTTTCACTTGACTGAAGTTTGCTAAAAATGCTTTAAGTCCTTCTGTATATAATCCTCCAGCTTTATAGGCCCACATCCAATCCCAATTTTGTGAAATTCTATTTTCCTCTTCATCAATAGCTTTGTCAAAGGATAATTCCTCTCTACCATCTCGGACTAAATTGTTGTAAGCAGAATACGATCTTTCAATAGGATTTCTAAAACAAAGGATTATTTTTACATCACCTAATTTTTCCTTGATTGCTGGAATCGTATTTTCATTATAATAGAAATAATCTGAACTTGCTTCACCTATTGCCTTGAAATTTTCTAGCGAATCAAAAAGTTCAAAATATTTAGATTCATTAGTGATTAATTTTGCATCTACAGTATTATCTCCTGGACCTTTGTGTGGTAAATCTAGATGTATGCTACTAAAATATTTAGGCTCCTTGATCTTTGGGAAACCAATTTGAGGATGCTGCCTTAAATAATGATATAGGGAAGTTGTGCCGCATCTTGCTACACCTGCGATGATGAAATTTGGTTTATTCATTAATTTTTTTGTTTGTTAAGTCCCCAGTTTTTTTCTAAAAGTATTTGACTATTGGTCTTTGCTTCTTTTTTTTCTATTAAATTAGAGATTTTTTGCTCGTCCTCATTTTCAAATTCAAAGTTGTAATTCCAGCCCTTCCAACCATTGAATGAAAAGTAGACCCATGAAAATTTCTTTTTTTCTAAAATTTCAATAACATCCTTTAAATATTGATCTTTTCCCTTAGCCCATCGAACTGCACTAAATTCGCCTACAAAAACATGTTTGACATTATATTTATTAGACCAATTATATACTTTATCAATTTCTTTTTCTATTTCACTTTTATCCCAATATTTTGACTCAATTTGACCTGGATATGAATATTTACCTTCTTTTTTAATTCCTTGGTGGGTATATCTGTGTGGTTGGTAAAAATGAAAGTTATAAATTATTTTCTGATCCTGGAATGGTTTACCCATTTTTAAATATCCTTTTGGATCAGCCCAAGGCCCTGGGGTATAGACTAAATACTTGGTTGATGTTTCTCTTACTTTTGCTAAAATGTTTTTAAAATGTTTGTCCCAAGTAATAGGTTTCAATGATTTATTATTGACAACGACAACAGGCTCGGAGAAAAACTCATAAGCAACTACTCCTTTAATAGTGTCAAAGGTTTTCGTAATTTTATTGATGTCTAATATTGATTGATTAAGCGCTTTTGGATTTTCCCAGAATTCTTTCGTGTGATTTTCATTTTTTTCATCAGCATCAAGTGGAAAATCTGAATGGCTTATCAAAACTACAATATTGTTTGAAGCGCAAAATGAAATAATTTTTTTACTCCACTCTATGTTTTTTTTCCAACTCTCTTCTTTGGAAACTTTATTTAGCTCTTGGTATTTTCTGAATGATATTCGAAGTCGAATTAAATTTACCCCATTTTTGGCTAATTCCTCAATTGAATTTTCAGTTACTCTTTCGTAATCAGAATGTGAAATTAATGTAATTCCTCTCCAAGGCCAACTTAATTCATCTTTTGAATTGATTTGCTGGATTTTTTTTTCTTTATCTAGATATTCTTTTTCGTTGTTATTGACAGCACAAAAAGTCAAACTAAAAATAGTAAGGACTAAAATTTTTAAGTAAATATATTTCATTGCAAGTAAATTAATTCTTAAGTTTTTTTTCAGGAGGAGTGGTACTTTTAAGATAACTTCCCACGAGAACTCTCTAATTAAAGGTAAATATACATCTTCTTTCAATGAATTAATTACAGAATTATTTTTTTACAAACAATCAAAAATTGGTGACTGATATTTTTTGTTTAATCAATTTAATATTTCTATTTTCTAAAAAAAATATTAGAGTCTAGAAGTTAAGCATAAATAACTAAAAAGATATTGACTCGGGGCTTTTAAGTTATGTAATAGTAAATAACCCTAATCTTATTTGTTAAATTTTGTTTGGTTTATTTTTCTTCTCATGCTAATCCAATTTTCATCTGGAGCTAACTTTTTTACACACTTTGCAGGTATACCGGCCAAAACGGAACCTTCATCAAAGGAGGTTAAAACAATTGCTCCGGCAGCAATTATTGAATTATTACCAACTTTTACAGTATCTGTTTTTAAAGGGTCTGAAATTACCTTTGCACCAGCATTTAATGAAACAAAATCTCCAATTTCAGTTCTCGGACCACCCAAAGTAACTTGTTGTATTATTGAACAATAATTACCGATTCTCACATTGGGATTTACTACTAAACCTCTTGGATGACCTAAGTAAAAACCTTTACCTACTTTTACTTTTGGACCAATCCATACGCCGTTTAACGTATCATTTAAAATGGTTAAAATATAAGCTAAGGGTATTAAAATTATTGATTTATAGCATAATTGACTTAATCTAAAAATTAATACAATCCTAAAGCTAGGAAGATAAAATACATTAAAGAGAACTTTATTAGGATGCACAAATCTAAATATTTTGAAATCTTCAATTAAATATTTAATGGTTTCTATCATATTTTTTTTTAAATTGGAGTTATTTAAGAAGTTAAGTCAGGGGGGGGGAAATTATTACAATCTAATTCGGTTTAATTTTTTGTGAGAAGGCCAAATATTTTTTTGCAATATTTTCCCAAGAATAATAGTTAATTGCTCGATAAAAGACACCATCCTTGTACAAATTAATTAAAGCATTATTTTTTTCCTCCTCAGCAAAAATGAACGTGTCATTAGCTTCGTCTTTATTTTTGAAGTATTTTCCATTTTCTTGCACTACTTCTCGATTGAAAATATTATCGTGACATATGCAAAAGTTTTTAGAACCCATCGCTTCAAGTAAGGAAGGATTGGTTCCTCCAACAGAATGTCCATGAAAATAGGTCAATGAGGCTGCCCGGAAAATCATTAATTTTTCGCGCTCGTATATTCCGCCTAAAAAATGAATATTGTCATTTTTATATTTGACTAAATCTTGCGAGTGTTTGGTATTTGTATTTCCAACAATGACCAACGGATATTTTTTTTCCGTTTTTAAATACCCTTCGATGATCATTTGAACGTTATTTTCAGGTTCCAATCTTGATACAACCAAATGGTATTTATTTGGTTCATAGTTTAGACCAAAAGACTCCATTTCGACTTTCAATACTTCCCTTTGCGAATAAGGATTTAGATAAGTTCCATATTCGATGATAGTTAGATTTTTTATACGTTTAAAAGTTTTCTGATAATATGCTGCAATTCCTACTGAGTCACATACCAAATGAGGAGATAACCAGCTAGCTACCAAATATTGCGTAAAAAAGATGAATTTTTTCCACCAAACATATTTGTCTCTTTTAAATCCTAATCCGTCTGGATTTACTGCAATAATTGAATTTTTCTTACCATAAAATGGAATTAATAGCGAACCACCTACTCCACACATGATGATTACATCTGCCCCATTTTTCTGAGCAATTTGAATGCTTTGTTTGTAAAATTTGAGAGGATTACTTGGTTTTGATATATTTGACTTAAAAATCTCAATTCCTTTGTAATGAGATTCGTTATACGCTAAACTTTGATCACCGATTACAATTGTTTCGATTCCCATATTAGCCAAACGTACGCAAACTTCTTCAGCAAAAGTTTCAAATCCACCGTAATTTGCAGGTATCCCTCGAGTTCCTATAATTGCAATTTTAGGCTGTTTCATATAGTTCTTTTGTTAATTTCGCGATATTATTCCAATCGAATTTTGTTTTTAATAATTCTTGGGCATTTTTTTCAATTCGAGGTATATCACTTTTTTTATTACAAATTTCAAGAATTTTTTTCGATAATTCCTCTACATTTCTATTTTCGAAGATATATCCCGTTTCACCATCAACGACAATTTCTTTAAAAGCATTTAAATCTGAACATAAGCATACACGACCATAGCTCATTGAAAGGAGTAAAACTCCGCTTTGATAAATCTTTTTGTACGGCAAAACTACCACATCACTATTTTGAAAATAGGAATGAATTTCCTCATTAGGAATGTAACTGAAATTGGTAGTTACAGCCTGCTCGATTTTCAATTTTGAAATAAGTGTTGTGAAGTAATCAGCAGTTGTTCCCCATGGTTTGCCGGCTATTGTTAATCTGATATTTTCGTTTTCCTTGAGTGACTTTGCAAATGCATTGATTAAAATGTCGAGTCCTTTTACTTCTTTGATTTGACCAAAAAATAACAAATTCAATATTTCTGAAGGCTCGTTGGTTGTTACTTTTTCAACAAAAGGAACGTAGTTTCCATGAGGTATAATTGCCACTTTATCTTCTGAAATTCCTTTTTTTATAATTTCATCAAAGGAAAACTGATTGTGAACAATTAATTTTTGGGACAGTGAAAATGCTTTTTGTTGCAACGATGAACTTTCTTTTCCTCTAAATGAATCAATATCGTGGAGTGTTACAATTCTTATTAAACCAAAATACTTAGCCATTTGAAGTACCAATATATTTTGCAACTTTAAGTGGAAGAATTGAAAATGAGTTATCTTAATGTTATTTCTTTTACAGAATTTGAATGATTTTCGATAGCAATTTAAAAGAAAAAAAAGTTTAAATATTTTATTTTTAGTCCAAATATCACCAAAAGAAAAAATCGTATTGACTCCTTTATTTTTTATTTCTACAGTTTGATTACATGTAAAATAAAAAACTTCACAATCGATATTGGACAATCCTATTGAAAGACCGTAGTCGTAAAAATCCATTCCGCCTTTACCACCAACGGGATCGATGAGTGCAATTTTTTTCAATTTGTAGTTTCTTCAAAAATTAATTTTCTAATTGATTTAGCAGGGCTTCCTGCCATGACCGAACCAGGTTCAACATCATTTGTTATTACAGTGTTTGCACCTATAATACTGCCTTTACCAATAGTTACTGGCTTTGCAATAACTACGTTGTATCCAATAAAAACATCATCTTCAATGACAACTTTGCCCTGGTAAAATCGAAAGTAAAAATCTTTATTATCAGACAATTTTTCCGTATCCAAAAAATGTGTTAGAATTTTACTACCAGATGTTATGATACATCTTTTTCCAATGAATACATTTTGCGGGTATATGCCGTCAATAGTAACATTTTCTCCAAAAAAAACACTGTTAACATCAGTAAAATTTACTCCTCTCCATGCTTGAAGTTTTGCTCTGTATTTTCCTGAAATCAATTGTTTTTTAGCAAGTACTTGTAAAAATTTGTTTAAAATTCTTTTGAATCCATTTACTTGAATAGCTTCTGTATTTTTATCCATTTTTATTAATTTTCCAAAATTCTATTAAATTAACATCTAAATATAGTGATAAATTTTCAATGTCTTCCCTTAGTATATTATAAATCAATGAATATTCCTCTTCAGTAATAAATTCTTTTTTTGCATCCCCATAAAAAGGAGATTTGATTTTATCAGAGATTTTCTTTGGGATAAAAATTTTTAATATTGATACTAACTTTCTATTTTTTTGCATCATTCGGCCTAAAAAATTTTTTGGGGCCTTATTTTCATTAATTTTTTCACCCAAATCCTTCTCTGATATGGTTTCAAGGTTTAATTCAAGAAATGAAGACAATCTGTCCAAATTTTTCGAGATTTCTTCAAGAGTTAATATAATGATATTCTTAGCTGAAAAATATTTTGTTGCAATTTTAATGTTTTGGAAATACAGACTATTTTCAATATATTCGTGGTAATGTCTATCACTTTTATCTTTCAAATAATCTTTAAAATTTTTCGTTGCATACCCCATTCTTTTATCCATTTGATAATGAGAGAATGCTCTCTGAATTGGATTTCGAAGAATAATTATAATTTTGGACTCAGGATTGAAGCCAGCTATATCTTTTAGAGCATTTTCTGAAGTAAAATAGGATACACTTCCGTCAATTATATATTTGGCACTTTCGGTGTTTTTATAGAATGAAAGATATTTATCAAGTGTATTTACTTTATAATCATTGTAATAGGATTTTTCGTTTAAATCATTGAAAGAAAAATAGTTCAACTCTTTAAGTTTGGGAAAGAAAAAATCATTACTGTTTTTCAATTTTTCAAAAAGAAAAGTTGTGCCTGCCTTCGGAGCACCAATGATAAATAAATTTGGTTTAATATTTTTAAGCATCGATTTTATTGATTTTATTTTCGATCAAAAAGATTAATAAGTAGCAAAAAAGAAACTGTGTTGGTCTAAAAATCACAGAACCGTCTTTTAAGGAGTAAAATATTGAGTACATTAAAAAAAGATAAATACCTGCGCTAACATAGTTTAAATTTGAGAATTTTATTTTGATAAATTTATAAATGAGGACTAGGAATATTACAATACCCAAGACGCCAAATGAATAAAGCACCCCATAAAGTCCAATATCTACGGGGTAAAAATAAATATCACCAATTAGTTCCTTTTGTTTTGAGCTTCTAATTAATCCATTTCCAGATATGGGGTGTTTTGTAAATCCAATTAGCGCAAATTCAATTTCTCTGAGTCGCACAAAAATGGAAGAGTCATCAATTTTACCTCTATTTTCTTCATTAAAAGCCAAAAATAATTGAGAAAATTTTTCATTGATTTTACCAGAAGAATCTGACTTGTTCAAAAAGAAAAAACCAATAACGGCAATTATCGGTAACAAAAAATATAATTTAAAGCTTGCGATGCGTTTTTTGAATAGGAATAAAGAAATAACAAATACTAAGGAGAAAAAAATTAAATCGCCTCTTTGGATATCATACAATTGAGTTGATATTAAAATAATAATTACATAAACCAGATTTATAGATTTGTTTGTAAAGAAAAATTTGGACAGAAAAAATAATTCACCAAAGTATAGTAAGTCCTTGGCATATTTATTGGCAGTAATTACTAATTCTTGACCAGATATTGGAGAAACAAATGTGAATTTAAATTTGGTTAAACTTGCTAAAGTGAGTAAGATTGTGAAAATCCAAATTGAAGTTGTCAAGTAGAAAAATACTTTGTTAAGATTTATTTTATTATCATAAATTAGTTTAAAAATGAAAATGATCGAATATCCTTTAAATAAATGTTGAATTGCTATAATTGAAGAAATAAAATCTTGTTTAATAAAAAATGTTGAAGAAATTATAGAAGAAATTATTAAAACGGCTATAATGTAAAAGCTCAATTTTATAATTGGAATTTTAATTAATTTATACCTAAAGAAATAAATAAAACCCAATATGGAAAGTACATTCACAAATATATCTGTATATACTGAAATTGGAGTGAGAAAAAAAACGTTAAAAATAGAAATGAAATATATGAGAAAAAAGAAATTCATGGATAAAATAATTTTATGTTTTTGGCAAAATTTAAAATTTAAAATTTATAATTTATCCTTGTTTTGTAGAAAAATGTTTTCAGAAAAGTGCACATCATTTTTGAGAGATCGATGGTCGTCAGCTTTCAACGTTCTCTTTTCTCGTAACTTATTCGTCAGTAAAAAAATCAAGTAAAATATTTTATTAACTTTTTGTTTAGTATAGTTTGGTATATATTTCGAATTATAGACTAAAAATGGAGAGATAAATTTGGACATTTTACCATCACTGATAAAATATTCAATGTCAGATCTTTTTTTTGTCTCATTTATTTTTTCAATTTTATTAACATCCACTACACCAATCTTTGAAAGGACCTTTTGAAAATCTTCTTCAAGGTTATTAAAATCAATAATAAAATTTAGATAAGGAGCATTAATCGTAAATTCATTATTATATGGAATGATTTTAAAATTGAGATTCAAATAATCTTCAAAGGATAAATTGTTTTCTCTAATTATTTTTGAGAGTTTTCTAACTCTTTCAGGGACATAACCACCATTTTTGATTGTGTACTTATCGTCAGTAAATCGATTATCTGGATTATTTCTGAGTTTATTGTATCTAGATTTTAAAATTTCAACTGGAGACCGATAAACACCAAATACAATAAATTCGTTAATATTAATTTTTAATTTGTCAATAAGGGTTGGAATATTGGTGTGTTTATTTAGAATAAATTCACCATCATATTTTTCTAATAGTTCCTTGGATATTGTTGAAGATGCTGAAAATGGGATTCCAACAAAAATATATTTATGTTTATAACTAATTATCATGCAGTTTGTTTTAAAATATGATTTGAAAAATAAAATCTCGAAAAATTTATTGAAAAAACTCTAACAAGAAAAGCAATTGCACTTCCAATTAATCCAAAATAATATGTTAAAATTATCAACATAATTATAAATATCAGTGAAATAACTAGATTTATTTTTAGTTCAATTTTTTGATGACCAGTCATCGATAGGAAGTTTGCATAAGGAGAAAAAACAAACCCAATCGAAGTTGCTACAATCATCGTTGTTAATTCGCGTGAATAACCTGAAAATTCATCGCCCCATAAATTTAATAAAGTTGGACTAAATAATAAACTAAAAAAACAAAATAGAGACGCAATCAGAAAAGAAAAAGACATATATTTTGAAATTACACTTTTTAACTGTTTGAATTTTTTGTCATGAAACAAAGTAGCAATCTCTGGTGAAATTGCTGTAGATAAAACATAAGTTATAAGTTCGAGAATTTGAGATATTCTTGAACAAACTGCATATATCGCTACCAGTTTTGGATTAAGAATAATTCCTATTATCACTAAGTCTATATTAGCAATTATAGTGTTCATGACGGAAATCAAAAAAAAATCTTTTCCATTTTTAATAGATGAAAAATCTCTATTTCTAATTTTTTTAAAAAATGGATTTTTTGTAAACCAATAGATTGATGTCAAATAATTAAATAATCGAGATAAAAAATAAATTAAGGCTAAAATTTCAATTGTTACGGTAATTTTTGAAAATATAAATATTACTAGTAGAATCACAAGAAAGACAGTGTTGTAGAAACCATCAAACAGTACACTTTTTTTGAATTCCCCCATGGAAATGAGGATGAAAGTATTATTTTTTGTTTGAACAATAAAAATGAGAGAAAAGATAAATATCTGCATAAATGGCACGAAATTTTTATCTTTTTCGAATAAAAAGGAAAAGAAATAAAGAAATATTAAAACTAATCCTGTTATTATAAAAGAGCTTATTCTAGAAAAAAACTTAATGTTACTTAGAAGTTTTGATGCACTAATTGAATCATTTTCTTTAAAATAAATTGAAATATTTTTAATGATTTGTTCTCTAAAACCAAATAATGAGACTACCATTAGGATTTGAGTTATCTTTAAGCATAAACTAATAGTACCAAGCTTTTCTGATCCATAATATCTACTAATTATAATTGTAGAAATAATTCCAAAAATCGAACCTAGAACATTAAAAATAACAGGACCAGAAAGTTTCTTAATTAAATTTGATAATTTCATTTTCCTTACTTAATCATTCTTAGAATTTTCAATCAACATTTTCTGCAATGATTCCTTCCAGTTAGGAATTTCCAAATTGAAATCAGTACGGATTTTCTTTTTGTTTAAAGCTGAAAAATGTGGCCTTTTCGCTTTGGTTGGATATTCAAATGTTTCGATAGGAGAGACCTTACAATTCAATTTTGCTGCAAACATAATCTCTTGCGCAAAATCGTACCAACTTGTCACACCTTCATTTGAATAGTGATAAATTGTACAACCAGGTTTCCAATTATCGATTTGATTGGCAATTGTCAAACATGCATTAGCCAAATCTTTGGCGTATGTTGGCGTTCCAATTTGATCTATAACTACGTTTAAACTCTCTCTTTCAGAGCCAAGTTTCAACATCGTTTTTACAAAATTATTTCCATAAGTTGAATAAACCCAAGAAGTTCTAATGATGATGCTATGTGCTCTGCTGTTTATTAATTCGATTTCCCCTTTTCGCTTTGTTTCACCGTAAACGCCAGTTGGGTTTGTAATGTCACTTTCGATATAAGGCGTATTTTTGGAACCATCAAAAACATAATCTGTTGAAATATGGATGATTTTAATGTTCTTTTCAACACAATATTCAGCTAAAAAATGAACTCCTTCAATATTAACCATCTCAGCCATTTTAGCGTCATCTTCTGCTTTATCAACAGCTGTGTAAGCTGCACAATTGATAATTAAATCGAATGTGTAGTTACTTAAAAATGAACTCATCGATTCTTTACTTGAAAGATTGAATTCGCTAGATCCAGTAAAATGAAAATGGTGCTGAGGATAATTTGTAACCAACGAATTGATTTCAGATCCTAATTGACCATTTTTTCCTGTTACTAATATTTTCATTTTAAAATGGACTATTAAAGTCTTTAAATGAACTTAAATTTTTGTCTTTTTCAGAAAGTTGGATCAGTGCACTATCGATATTCCAATCAATGTTCAATGTTTCGTCATTCCAAAGAATGCCAGAATCATGAGTAGGCGCATAAAGATTGTCCACTTTATAACTGAAAATGGCAGTTTCACTTAAAACAACAAATCCATGCGCAAATCCTCTTGGAACAAAAAATTGCTTTTTATTTTCACCTGACAATAAAATTGAATAATGCTGACCATAGGTTTTTGAATCTTTTCTCAAATCTACCGCAACATCCAATACCTCACCTTCAATTACCCTCACCAATTTTGCTTGCTGATAGGGTGGAAGTTGAAAATGTAATCCTCTTAAAACTCCTTTAGAAGATTTTGATTCATTGTCTTGGATGAACTCAGTTTCTGTCACATTTGAATTAAATGTGTTTTTTTGGAATGTTTCCATGAAGTATCCGCGAGCATCGCCAAAAACATTTGGTTCAATTATAACCAAACCGTCAATATTTGTTTCTGTTATATTCACTTTGAAACTTTTTTAATTAAATATTGACCGTAACCTGTTTTTGCCAATGGTTTCGCAAGGTCTAATACTTTTTCTTTGGTAATAAAACCTTGGTCAAATGCAATTTCTTCCAAGCAAGCAACTTTCAGACCTTGACGTTTTTCAATTGTTTGAATAAAACTACTTGCTTCAATTAAAGAATCATGTGTTCCTGTATCTAACCAAGCATATCCTCGTCCCATCAATTCAACTTTCAAATTCTCTTTTGATAGAAAAACTTCATTTACAGTCGTGATTTCAAGTTCTCCACGATCAGAAGGTTTGATTGATTTTGCAATTTCAATCACCTCATTTGGATAAAAATATAAACCTACAACGGCGTAATTTGATTTTGGAGAAATCGGTTTTTCTTCGATAGAAACTACTTTACCAGTATTATCAAATTCCGCAACACCATATCGTTCAGGATCATTTACATAGTATCCAAATACCGTCGCATTTCCTCTGTCAATTACATTGGATTTAGCTGATTTTAAAAGTTCTGTAAGTCCGTGGCCATAGAAAATATTATCTCCTAAGACAAGGCAAACATCATCTGAACCAATAAATTCCTCCCCTAGGATAAACGCTTGGGCCAATCCATCTGGACTTGGTTGAATTTTGTAGCTAAATTTTACTCCAAAATCACTTCCATCACCCAATAATTTTTCAAAATTTGGAAGATCTTGTGGAGTTGAAATAATAAGTATTTCTCTAATTCCGGCCAACATCAAAACAGATATTGGATAATAAATCATTGGTTTATCATATATCGGAAGTAACTGTTTGGAAACTCCTTTTGTAATAGGAAACAGGCGAGTACCTGAACCACCAGCTAAAACAATACCTTTCATCTTACTAAGAACCAGTTATTTAATAAATTCTCTCTATTATAAAGCATTTCTTCTTGAGTTGACCAATCGATCACCTCAAAACCAGCATGCATACAAATCGCTTGTCCAGCCGCTGTATCCCATTCCATTGTAGGAGCAAAACGAGGATAGCAATCTGCTTTTCCTTCAGCAACCATACAAAGTTTTAAAGAACTTCCTCTCGAAATTAGTTCAACTTTTCCATGAGTTTTTTCCAATTCCTTTACATAATCTTCGGTTTCGACAGACATATGTGATTTACTAGCTACAACTGTATAAGCTTCTTTTTTTGTTTCGATTGGAAGTTTTACAGCATTGGATTGTAAATACTGGAAATCATCTGCATGAGAGGTAGTAATTACTTTGAATGCACCTCCTTCTTTTGTTGAGAAAAACAATTCATTCAAAACGGGCGTGTAGATTACACCTAAAACGGGAATTTGATTTTCAATTAAAGCAATATTAACTGTAAAATCACCATTTCTTTTGATAAATTCTTTTGTTCCGTCTATTGGGTCAACAATCCAAAGTTGTTTCCAATCTTTTCTATCTTCGTAAGGAATATTTTTCCCTTCCTCTGAAAGAATTGGAATATTTGTAGTCAATAAATGACTCTCGATGATATTATGCGATGCTACATCTGCTTTCGTTAGCGGTGAATTGTCACTTTTGAAATCAACACCAAAATCTTCTGTTTCATAGATTTCCATGATTTTTTCACCAGCTTCAAGTGCAGCAGTTATCGCAATTTTTAATAAATTTAAATCTGACATTTTTTCAAATAATTTTGTTCAGCTATCAGATTACCATCCCTGCAGCAACTGTTTCATTGGTTGCATCATCAACTAAAATGATACTTCCAGTCATGCGATTATCTCTATATTCGTCTATCATCAAAGGCTTTGTAGTTCTAATTTTAACCCTGCAGATGTCATTCATATTAATAGATTTATCTTCGTTATTTCTTTCAATGGCGTTGATGTCCATTTTATAAACAACTTCTTTGATAATTGCTTTTTGATCGTTACTTGTATGCTTGATTGAATATTTTGCTCCTGGACGTGCAGAATTGTTATTTAACCAACAAAGCATGACATCAAACTCTTGCGAACAAGTTGGTTGATTATTTGATCTTACAATCATATCACCTCTGCTAATATCGATATCGTTTTCTAAAGTAATAGATACAGACATTGGAGCAAAAGCTTCTTGATAATTAGTTTCGAAGCAATTAATTGACTTGATTTTTGATGTAAATCCTGAAGGTAATACCGTAATGTCGTCACCAACTCTTAAAATTCCACTTTCTAATCTACCAGCATAACCTCTATAGTCTCTGTGTTCATCAGATTGTGGACGAATAACAGTTTGAACAGGGAAACGAGCATCAACTTTATTGATGTCGCTGCTAATGTGAAGTGTTTCTAAAGTATGCAACATTGGCGCACCACTGAACCAAGGCATATTTTCAGAACGATTAACAACGTTATCTCCATCCAATGCACTGATTGGAATAAAATGGACGTCTTTAATCATTAATTTTGAAGATATTACTTCAAACTCTTCAACGATTTCATTGAATCTTTTTTCACTGTATTCCACTAAATCCATTTTGTTTACGCAAACAATAATGTGTGGAATTTGAAGTAAAGATGCAATAAAAGAGTGTCTTTTTGTTTGTTCTATAACACCATTTCTAGCATCAATTAAAATGATTGCAGCATTTGCAGTAGATGCTCCAGTTACCATGTTTCTGGTATATTGGATGTGTCCAGGTGTATCTGCAATGATAAATTTACGTTTTGGAGTAGTAAAATATCTGTATGCAACATCAATCGTAATACCTTGCTCACGCTCGTCTCTTAAACCATCGGTAAAAAGAGCCAAATCGACACCTTCATGACCTTTTTTCTTTGAAGTTGTTTCTATTGATGACAGTTGATCTTCAAAAATAGATTTTGAGTCATATAGTAATCTTCCAATAAGTGTACTTTTACCATCATCTACACTACCTGCAGTTGTAAAACGCAATAATTGACTGTTATGTAATTCCATAATTTTTTTATTTCAATGATTTGATTAATTAAAAATATCCTTCGCGTTTTCTATCTTCCATAGCGCTTTCAGATCTTTTATCATCAGATCTATTTCCTCTTTCAGTTAATCTCATTGTACTAACTTCATCAACAATTTTTTCTAATGTATCTGCTTCAGATTCAATACCTCCTGTAATTGTAATATCACCTAAAGTTCTAAATCTGATTCTTTTAGTAGAAACTACTTCATTTGCATCTAGTTTGATGTGTTCAGAAAGTGGAATCCAAGCATCATCTCTCCAAATTACTTCTCTTTCGTGCGCAAAGTATAAAGAAGGTATAGCTAATTGCTCACGATTAATGTAATTCCATACATCCATTTCTGTCCAGTTTGAAATTGGGAATGCTCTAAAGTGTTCACCTTTGAATTGTTTTCCATTAAACAAATTCCACAATTCAGGTCTTTGATTTTTTGGATCCCATTGTCCAAATTCATCTCTATGCGAGAAAAAACGTTCTTTTGCTCTTGCTTTTTCTTCATCTCTTCTTCCTCCACCAATCGCACAATCGATTTTGTATTTTTCAACAGTATCTAGCAAAGTAGTAATTTGCAATACATTTCGTGAAGCATTTTTACCTTTTTCTTCAGCAACTCTTCCATCATCAATAGAATCTTGCACAGAACCTACCAATAGTTGAACACCTAATGAATTTACCAATTTATCTCTAAATTCAATAGTTTCAGGGAAATTATGCCCTGTATCCACGTGCAATAAAGCAAAAGGCATCTTTGCCGGGTAGAAAGCTTTTTGAGCTAAATAAGTAACTACAATTGAATCTTTTCCTCCTGAAAATAAGATGACAGGATTTTCAAATTGCGCTGCAACTTCTCTTAAAACGAAGATTGCTTCTGACTCTAATTCGTCAAGATAATTCAAATAATATTTATTCATGGTGCAAAGATATTTTATTTTTAAGATATTCGGTAATAATTTCAACGGCATTTTCCACAGAAGTATTTTCTGTATTTATTTCTAAACTAGGATTTTCAGGTGCTTCATAAGGCGAACTTATCCCCGTAAAGTTTGGAATTTCACCTTTTCTCGCTTTCGCATACAGTCCTTTCACATCTCTCCTTTCACACTCTTCTAATGAGGTATTTACGAAAATCTCTATGAAATTATCAGAACCGACAATTGTTTCAATTAATTTTCGATCTGATTTTAATGGCGAAACGAACGCTGCAAGTGTTATCAAACCTGCATCTATCATTAGTTTAGATACTTCACCAATTCGTCTCAAGTTTTCATTTCTGTCTTCTGGAGAAAATCCTAAGTCGCTATTCAAACCCAATCGCATATTGTCGCCATCCAGCGTATAAGTCTGAAAGTTTTGCGAGTGAAGTTGTTGTTCTAATTTACTTGCAATTGTAGATTTTCCTGAACCGGACAAACCTGTAAACAAAATCATCAAGGATGAATGATTGTTTTTTTTATTCCTATCAAGCTTACTAATCGAATAATTTTGATTGTAAACATTGTTAGGATTATCATTTTCGATTTTCATTTTGAAATCAATTTATTAATCTTTTTGATCGGTAGTTTCACTAATTAGTCCGTAATCACTTCTATACCAAACTCTTTCGTGGAGATAGTAGAGTCCCATTTTTGTCACTAATTCTAGTCCACCAATTTTCAGCCCAGTCATTGGATTACCTGATACAATCCATCCCATCATCATAGTATCTATTGTACCAACAATTCTCCATGAAACGGTTTTAATTGCGTGTCTTAACTTACTTGAAGCTGATTTTAGAATATTTGTTTTATACCACAATCTTTCATGAAGATAGTATAATAGCAGCTTTGAGAAGACCTCAGCTCCGCCAATAGCAGCACCAATTTTCAAGTCTCCAGATACTAACCAAGATAACAGAATTGTATCCATTGTCCCAACCGCTCTCCATGTGAAAGTCTTAGCAATATGTCTTTTTCTAGAAAATTGTTTCATTAGTAAAGTATATTTTTTGAATTTTATTTTCTCGAGTAATCATCCTCGATTCTGACGATATCGTCTTCTCCAAAATAATCACCCGTTTGAACTTCAATAAAAATCAATAGTTCTGTTCCCATATTTGCAACTCTATGCTTTGCACTTAGTGGGATAATTGCTGTTTCACCAACTGTAAAAACTTTATCGACACCATCAAGAGTTACAGTTGCTTCACCTTGGACGATTGTCCATGCCTCTGCTCTTTTGAAATGGTATTGGTAGCTTAATCTTTGATTTGGTTCGACCTCAATTCTTTTGACCTTATAATTTGGTTCATCATGAAGAACAAAATATCTTCCCCAAGGTCTGTTATCAGACTCAATAAATTGGAAACTCATTGTATTTTTAATTTAAGATTGATTATAAAACTCCGTCTACGTTGATGTTAAGTATTCCTTTTACATCATAAATGACATTGATTTCTTTAACTAAATTTTCAAAATTGAGATTTAAAAATTCGTTGTGAGAAACTCCTAATACAACTGCATCAAATTTTTGATTTGGAATGTCCGTAGTTGTGTCTAATCCATATTCATGCTTAACTTCATCAGGATTTGCCCAAGGATCATATGTTTTTACAGTAATTCCATATGATGTAAGTGCATTGATTACGTCAACAATTTTAGTATTTCTAACGTCAGGACAATTTTCTTTGAAAGTAATTCCTAACATCAAAAGTTCAGATCCCAAAATTGAAATTCCTTTTTTGATCATCAATTTAACGACTTGAGAAGCAACATATTCTCCCATTCCGTCATTCATTCTTCTTCCTGCCAAGATAATTTCTGGATTGTACCCTTTTTCTTGTGCTTTTTGTGCTAGATAATAAGGATCAACACCAATACAATGTCCTCCAACAAGTCCTGGTTTAAAAGGAAGGAAATTCCATTTTGTTCCAGCGGCAGCTAAAACATCATGAGTATTGATATCTAATAAATTGAAAATTTTTGCTAATTCATTTACAAAAGCAATATTGATGTCTCTTTGAGAGTTTTCAATCACTTTTGCTGCTTCTGCTACTCTAATTGTAGGAGCGAGGTGGGTTCCAGCGATAATTACACTTTTATATAATGCATCAACTTTTTGACCAATTTCAGGTGTCGAACCTGAAGTAACTTTTAAAATTTTCTCTACAGTATGTTCCTTGTCACCTGGATTGATTCTTTCTGGAGAATACCCTGCGAAGAAATCAACATTGAATTTTAATCCACTTACTTTTTCCAAAACGGGAACACATTCTTCTTCGGTTGCACCTGGGTAAACAGTTGATTCATAGATAACAATATCGCCTTTTTTCAAAACTTTCCCAACCGTTTCACTTGCTCTATATAAAGGAGTTAAATCTGGTTTGTTGTGTTTGTCGACTGGTGTCGGAACGGTTACGATAAAATAATTTGAATCCTTGATGTCATCCAAATTAGAACTACAAAAAAGACCTTTGTCCATCTTTGGTGTTCCTGTTAAAACAGCTTTTAAAATATCGTCTTCAACTTCTAATGTTGCGTCATGTCCTGAATTTAACTCAGCAATTCTTCCTTGATTTATGTCGAAACCAATTACTGGATATTTTGTAGCTAAAAGCCTTGCTAATGGCAATCCAACATAACCCAGTCCTACAATTGCAATCTTATCATTCATCATCTTAAATCGTATTTTGTTTAAAGTAATTTATCATTCCGTTTGTTGAAGAACTGTAATTTTTCGTTTCATCAACGTTATTTAATTCGGGCAAAATAGAAGTCGATAATTCTTTACCTAATTCTACTCCCCATTGGTCAAAGCTAAAAATATTCCAGATAATTCCTTGCACAAAAATCTTATGTTCGTAAAAAACTGTCAATTTCCCTAAATTAAAAGGGTCAATAATATCAATTAAAAATGAATTAGTTGGTTTATTTCCTTCAAATATTTTAAAAGGAGCCAATTTTTCGATATCGTGTTGATTAAATCCTTTTTGAACTAATTCTTCAACTACAACGTCGTTGGTTTTACCAACCATTAAAGCTTCACTTTGAGCAAAAAAGTTCGACAACAGTTTCTTGTGATGATCTCCAATTGAATTATGGCTTTTAAGCGGTGCTACAAAATCGCATGGAATCATTGAAGTACCTTGGTGGAACATTTGGTGAAAACTATGTTGACCATTCGTTCCTGGTTCACCCCAAATTGGAATGCCTGTTGAATAAGAAACTTGTTGTCCATTTCGATCGACAGATTTCCCATTGCTTTCCATAAAACCTTGTTGCATGTATGTAGCAAACTTATGTAAGTATTGGTCATAGCAGAGGATAACTTCGCTTTTAGCGTTCCAAAAATTGATGTACCAAATACTTAACAAGCCCATTATTACAGGAATATTTGATTCGAATTTATTATTTTTGAAATGGAAATCTGCGGATTCTGCGCCTTTTAGAAATTGTTCAAAGTTTTCATAACCAATTGTAAGAGAAACAGTCAATCCTATAGCTCCATAAACACTGAATCGTCCGCAAACCCAATCCCACATTTCGAAAATGTTATTTTCATTGATGCCAAATTCAATGGCTTTGGACACGTTTGAACTAATTGCAACAAAATGTTTGGCAACAAAATCAGGATTTTCCATTTTGGATAGAAACCATTCTCTAGCAGAATTGGCATTGGTCATCGTTTCCTGAGTGGTAAAAGTTTTTGAAGCAACTACAAATAAAGTCTCTTCAGCATTTAGTTCTTTGAGAACCTCTACCAAATTAGTTCCATCTACATTACTAATAAAAAAGCTGTTGATTTCCTTTTTCCAATAAGGTTTCAAAGCTTCGCAGACCATGTTTGGTCCTAAATCACTTCCTCCGATACCAATATTTACGATATTTTTGATTCGCTTACCAGTGCAACCTAACCATTTTCCATCGTGAACATCATTTGAAAAGTGTTTGATTTTATTTCTAACAGAATTTATTTCTGATTTTACTTCAGTTCCATCAATAATAAATTTGTTATCTGAAAAATCTCGTAAGCCAACATGAAAAACAGCACGATTTTCTGTTTCATTGATTTTGGATCCGTCAAACATGGCGGAAATTGCATCCTTCAACTTACATTCTTCAGCTAGTTCTAATAACAACTCAATCGTTCTTTCGTTGATAATGTTTTTAGAGTAATCAAATAAAAATGATTCTTGTTGAATATGAAATTTATTAAATCTAGAAATATCATTCGAAAACAAATCTTTCATGTAGGTCGAAGACATTTCATCAGTTTGATGATTTTTTAAAAGCGACCAAGCTTTTGTTGATGTTGGATTAATTTTAGGAAACAATTTTATCTATTTTTTGATTTAAATTTTCCCAATACCATTGTATTGTTTTACTAATTCCTATTTTCAGACTTGTTTTTGGGATATAACCAAGTAACAATTTAGCTTTATCAATGCTTGCAATTGAATGAGGAATATCTCCCATACGACTAGGACCAATAATAGTTTCAATGGAGCTTATATTAGAATCAAATTGTGAAAGTTCACTTTTCAACAGATTAACCAGCTCAAGTAAGGTAGTTCTTTCTCCAAAAGCAGTATTAAATACCGTATTGAGCGCTTCTGAATTTTTAGTTTGAATCGCTAATTCATTCATTGCGATTACATTATCTATGTGTGTGAAATCTCTAGAATATTCAATATTTCCATTGATTACAGGACTTTCATGATTAATTAGTTGAATCACAAATTTTGGAATAACTGCTGCGTATGCACCATTTGGATCTTGTCGTCTTCCAAAAACATTAAAATATCTCAAACCAATTGTTTCCATTTGGTATAATTTTGAAAAATTTTGAGCGTACAATTCGTTTACATACTTAGTGATAGCATAAGGTGATTGCGGTTTACCTATTATATCTTCTACTTTTGGAAGTGATTGAGAATCTCCATATGTAGAAGAACTTGCAGCATAAATGAACCTTTTTACGTTTTGATCTCTACTTGCAACCAACATATTTAAGAAACCATTTATATTTACTTCATTGGTGGTTATTGGATCATTTATCGATCTGGGAACCGAGCCTAGGGCAGCTTGATGCAGAACGTATTCACAGTCTTTAACAGCTAGTCTGCATGTTTCCAAATTTCTAATGTCACCTTCTATCAGTTCAAAATTTGGAGCATCAATAACTGAATTTAAATTGTGTCTATAACCCGTTGCAAAATTATCTAAACATACAACGCTATATCCATTATTAACAAAATACTCACATAGATTTGAACCTATGAATCCAGCTCCACCTGTTATAAGAATTTTAGATTTTTTTTCCATCCCCAAATTTAATCATTTCTGTTAAATTACAAACAATTTAACACAGCTTCGCCCTTTCACTCACATGATTTTTTTACAATCAAAAGAGCTAGAAGCAATTATAAGAATCTTGTTTTTTTAATTTAAATTAAAAAATGACTCTTATTTTCTATTTTTGTTTTTCCAATTTCTAACAAAACTCCTTTTCCAATACTTTCTACTGTAAGTAAGAGTTTTCCTTTCCCATTGTACTGAACTATTTTGGCTTCAAGTCCTTTAAATGGACCAGAAGATATGAATACTTCTTGACCGATATAGAATTCAAGGTCAACAACTTGAATGTCCGTATCAAATCTTTCGAATTGTCTAAAAATTTCGATTTGATTTTCATCCAAAGTGGCATATTTCCCTCCAAATGAAACAAAACGAACAATTCCGCTTGTATTTAAAACTCTATATCTATCTTTTTCTTCAAATTGGATAAATAGATAACCAGGAAATAAAGGGGTTTCAATATCTTTGATTCTATCGCTCCAATTTTTTTTTACTTTCTGTGTAGGTAAAAAAACAGAAACACCTTGAAGTGATAATAATTCAAATGACTTTTTCTCAAATCTCGAACGAGTTTGAAGAACATACCACTTTTCCTTTGAAATTACTTTCATATTGCAAAAGTAGTTTAATTTTGTTTAAAAGGAAGCTGAAAAATGATAAAATCACCTATGAATGGTATTATTTTATCGATAATAATTTGATAAATTTCGATTAATATTTATTTAATAAAAAAAAAACGGTAATTCAATTTTTTTTTAAATTATGTTTTTGATTTTGGGAGACATTTTTCTTGTCCCAAACCCAAGTTGCCACAAATTCATTTTTTCTTACGGGACATTCTTTTAAAGTGCAAATTTCACAAGAGTATGGTTGACAGGGGTCTGTGTGAATAAAAAGTTCAACTTTGGTTCCAAAATGGTCGTTTACAATTTCATCCAATTTTTCAATTTCATCGTGTGCAGATGCCACATTGTAATAATAAGGTAATGTTAAATGACAATCCATGTGAAGTGTAGAACCATATTTTATGATTCTTAAATTATGCAAATCGATCCATGCTGGTTTTCGTTCTGTTTGCACCACTTTTACAAATTCGTCAATCAATTGATTGTCTGCTTCATCCATAATTCCACTGATTGAATCCTTGATGATTTTAAAACCTGTGTAGAAAATTATTCCCGCAAAAATCAATGCAACCAAACTATCAAGCCAAAGTATTTTCGTAAACGATATTACGATCAATCCTAAAATGATTCCCAAAGTAGAGTAGGTGTCGCTTTTGAGGTGTTTTCCACTGGCTTCTAAAGCCAGAGATTTATTCTTTTTCCCTTTTTTTACTGCTATACTTCCAATCAAATAATTAATGATTGCAGTTGCGGAAATCAAATAAATTCCAATGTCTAATCTTGCAATTGGATGCGGGTGTTTAAAATTGGAAATCGCTTCAAACACAATTAATATTCCGGCAACTGCAATTAACATTCCTTCAATCGCCGCAGAAATAAATTCTACTTTTCCATGACCATAGGGGTGATTCTCGTCCTTTGGAAGGGAAGAAAGATACAAACTATACAATCCAACAAATGAGGTTATTATATTGACAATACTTTCTAATGTATCGGTCAGAATGGCAACAGAATTAGTAAAATACCAAGCAATAACTTTTACAGAAAATAGAATAATACCAACAAAAACAATGATTTTTTGAAATTTCAAGTTCTGTTTTACATTGTTTTGATTGGAGATAGCTTTGCTCAATTGGACAATTTTTTTTGAAGGTACATAAATTTTTCCCTCCAATTAATTTTCATTTGGGTCAATTGGAAAATTAGTCATGAATTGATATTTTGAACCAAGTTTACTCATAAAATACTTCCAAGTGTCTGTTTCCTGAATTTGCATAATTTCCTTACAATCATCAATTTCAGATACTACCCAGGCATTTTCTTTAATTTCGGATTCTAATTGTCCTTTTGACCAACCAGAATATCCTAAAAAGAATCTAATTTCATTTTCTTGGATATGTTTTTCTTCAATTTTTAAGTACAATTGTTCAAAATCACCGCCAACAAAAATTCCATGACTGATTTCTAAGCTCTCATTCAATTGATCACCTAAGGTGTGTACAAAAAACATACTTTCCGTTTCTACTGGTCCGCCAGTGCTGATTTTTGTGGTGATGGCAGGAAATTGGTCATTCAAGTCATTGAGATTAATTTCTACCAGATTATTCAGTACAAAACCAAAACTTCCTTCTTGGTTGTGTTCACATAAGTAAACAACAGAACGTTCAAAATAATCATCGCCTAAAAAAGGATCAGAAATCAAAATTCTGCCTTTTCTAGGAGGGATTTTATTTTTGAAAGTGATATCAATCATTTTGGAGAGCTTCCTTTAGTTTTTGACAACTTGATTTGTTTTTAATTCGACGAATTGCCCGTATTTTTTGATTGTTTTTAAATCAAATTTCTTTTTGTTTCCTACAACAACCAATTGCATATTTTTCCCAGAAATGTGGTTTTTATAAAATTCGTTGATTTGTTCAAAAGTTAAATCAGTATAGTACGGAAGTAAATTCAAATTTGGATCTTTTGTAAATCCCATTCTTTCCCAATCGTCTACTTTAGATATTAATGTTCTAAATCCTGGTTTACTTGTTTTTGCTTCAGATATTAATGCCGCGCGAATTGCTGCTTCACGTTCTTTTTTAAGAGGCATATTAGTGATCAAATCAAACATCACATCAGCAGCTTCTGGTGTTTTGTCACCTTGACACCCAACATAACCGTAAAATAAATTTTTAACGCCTGGTTTTTCGGCTATTTGATATTTTGCTGACGTTGAATACGCTAACGATCTAAACTCTCTGATTTCTTGGAATACCAAAGAAGACATGTCTCCACCAAAATATAAATTGAAAGCTTCTGCTTCTCCCAGCATATTTGATTCCATTGGAAGTCCTTCAACCAAAAATAAAACTTGGGATTGAACTGCCTTTTTATCGTTTAAGAAATAAACTTTTTTAGAATCAAAGCCTTTCATTTCGTATTTGATTTTCGCCAAAGCTGGCTTGCTTACTTTTTCAAACTGGATGTTGTCAACGATGATTTTTTGAACTTCATTGTGTGACTTTGTTCCAATATAGTTGATTTTGATTCCATAATTTTGAGCATCTTTGAAAGAATTAATCAGTTTTTCTGGTGTTAATTTTTTGATTTCCGCTGAACTCAATTCTGTTAAAAATGTTGATTTGTTTCCAAAAAGTGCAAACTGTTGTGTTGCTGACATCAAATTCATCAAATCTTTATTGCTTAATTTTCTATTTGATTCAGTCTCATCAGCTACAGATAAGATGGCCTCTTTGTTTGGATTATAATTCTTTAAGAAATCATTTACTAAAGCAATAGTTGGTTCAATTTTATGATCTATTCCTTCAATATCTAAAATTAGTTCATTTTCTGTCGATCTAAAATTCATCGATGCGCCTAATTGAAAAAGTTTATTTTTAAATGTAGTAACATCAGATTCTTTGGTTCCGATTTTATTCAAATAAGCCGGAAGATAATTTAATAATGAGTCATGTTGAATTCCAGCACCCCAAGAAATTTGCAAATTAAATATTTGATTAAATGGATTTTTTACGGATCTAAAAGTCATATTTTCACTCAACGTTGATCTTGTAATATCTTTGTCAAAATCAACAAAATTAGGCTTGATCCATGGCGTTTCAGTTTCTCTCCAAGTCTTCGTAAAACTAGAAACTTTTCCGTCTGGTGGAATTACCGCTTCAAATTTTGGTTTGGACAGTTTGTCTTTTTTCGCAGTTCCCATTCCTGAATACAATGCCAAATAGTTTTCGCCATAATATTTATTGATGGCTTCTACAATTTCAGCTTTGCTAAAGTTTTTAATTTGTTTGAAGTTGTTTAAATAATCAATCCACGGTGTATTAGAGGTGAACGCACTCATCATTAATAACGCACGCTCTTCATTACTTTCTAATTGTTTATCAAAGGTCTTTTGCAGTGATAGCTTTGCACCTTCAAAAAAGGCATCGTCAAAATCACCTTTCCTTAGTTTGTCCATTTGCTCATTTAGCAATATATCAGCTTCATCAAAACTTTGTCCGATTATTTTAGGGATTACGAAAATTATTGACCCAGAATAATCATTGTATTCCATTGGAAACATACCAGAAAATGAAATTTTTCCTTGACTTGTTAAATTATCCAAAAGTCCAGAGCCTTCATTGTTAGTCAAAAGATAATTAGCCAATTGAATTTTTTGTTGGTCAGGGTGACCGTTAGAAGGAATTCTATAACCACGAATTGCTGCTTTGATTGGCGTTGCTTTGATATTTACAACTTCTTTGCCTTTAAAATCAGCCTCTTCATATTTTGGGAATGCTGGAATTTCGCCTTTTCTCCAATCGGAAAAATACTTTTTAATTAATTTAATGGCTTCATCTGTATCAAAATCTCCTGAAAGTGATAAAATCATGTTATTTGCAACATAGTAAGTATCAAAATACTCATACATTTTTTGCAAGGATGGATTTTTTAAGTGCTCTGTCAATCCAATAATTGGCTGTTGCCCATAAGGATGGTTTTTCCAGAAATTTTTATTGAATTCATCCAAAACAGCAGAGAATGGAGAGTCCATGCTTCTATTTTTTTCTTCATAAACAGTTTCTAATTCTGATTGAAAAAGTCTAAAAACGGGCTGTTCAAACCTGTGATCGTAAATTTGTAACCATTGGTCCAATTTATTGGCAGGAAAAGCATTGTGGTATGCTGTAAAATCTTCTGTTGTAAAGGCATTTACCCCCGTTGAACCGATTTCGCTCAACATTCTGTCCATTTCGTTTGGAATGGCATATTGACCAGCTTTTACAGCTTCTTCGTTTATTTTTAGCTGAATTGCTGCACGTTGTTTTTCGTCTTTGGTTTTACCTAACTCTTCATATAATCTTTCAATTTCCTTCAAATGAACAGCTTCTTTTTCATAGTCCCAAGTTCCCATTTGTTCTGTTCCTTTAAAGAGCATATGCTCCAAATAGTGCGCCATTCCAGTAGCATCTTTTGGGTCATTTTTCCCGCCTGCTTTTACTGCAATTACTCCAAATATTTGAGAAGTATTGTGGTTTTCTGACAACATTACTGTTAATCCATTTTCTAACACAAATTGTTTTGCATTTAAAGGATCAGCATAAGTTGGATATGCATTGTCTTGTGCAAAAGAAAGTGAGCCTACTAGCAAGAGGCTTCCAATAATAATGTTCTTCATTTTTTTAAAATTGAAATGTAAAAATAATGATAATTAAGGCTTAAGATTTATTTGAAACGCAAAATCATTTTTAGGAACGTCAAATTAAAAGATTTCAGGTGGTTTTCTGAAATCAATTTTAGCATCCTTGAAAAGGTTTGAACTAGATGTTAAGCTGAATAAGAAACTTTTATTTGTGCCGATTGGTGTCCAATAAAAAGCCAAGTTCCAACAGTGCATATTGCGTGTAAAGTTCAATCTCGCATTAGTGATTTTTTGCGTTTTGATGTCAAAATAAACATCAGTTACCACTTTCCATCTTTTGGTAAAACTTAAATCTCCATTGATAGTAAGTGTATTATTGATGAAATAGTTTTTAGCTGTTTCAGGCGTGCTGAAATTTTTATTTTGATTGGCTGTGATTGAATAGGTGTGTCCTAAATTGACTTTCCATGGAATTTCGAAATCAACGAAAGTTTCAGGATGCAAAGCAAAGTATTGAAAATCAGAATTCCAATTTGTAGCAAATTGTTCTTTGTTGTCTTGAATTTTGTCCCTGCTTTTTTTAGGGGCAATCGTAAAAGTACTGTTGAAATTCGTTTGGATAAATCGACCCAATGTTCCTTTTTCTTTCAAGGCAAATTCTTTCACAGACCTTCCTGTTGAGTCGTTCCAATTGTAAGGACTGAAACTTCCATTGGCAACAAAACTGAAAAATGGCGCAGGACTAATTCTTAAATCAACACCAATGTTTGACAGCTTCATTGAGTCTTTGATTAAATCATAATTTCCACTGAATGAAAGGGCGTCTATAATTCTTGTTTTTTTGAATCCTGTAATTGTATCTTTTTCTGATTTCTTTTTCATTTCGAATGTGTTATTGAAACCAAAAGTGATAATTGATTGGTCGAACGTCACATTTTCGCGATACAAACTATTTTCAAAAGCGGAGTATTTGACAACTGTATCAATTCCAGTGTTGTATGCTAATGATTTGTTTAGATTCGGGACATAGCGGTAACCGAAGCTAGGAGTTAAGATATGTCTAATTAGTGGTTTGTTTTTACCAAGAGTTTTATAATAGCTATAAACAACGGTTGTCATTTGCAAATTAAATGAAACATTCTGAGAAACGCCCATTTTTTGAATAGTGTCAATTTGCAGTGTGTCATTCAATTCAAACTTTCTAGTTTGCTGAAAATTAATTCGATTCGAATAGTTTACAGAAGGTGTCAGTTTGATAACATTATCAAATAAACTCAGTGTAGTTTGAATTACTGAACTTTGTGAAATTCCATTTTGAAATTTTCGTTGAATTTCAGCGTAATTTTTATCTCTAATTAAAGTATCTTTAAATGACGCACTGTTTTTTCCTTCAAAATTGTAGGTCATACCTATTTGTTCATACCATTTGGTGGCACCAATTTTTGATTTTCTCAAAGCTTTCAATGGGAAAAATCTAGTAACATTGACATTTAAAACAGGAGAAGTCAAATCGAAGTTCTTGGTTTGAGAATTTTGACGAATAGATGCTTTTAAACCAGTTGAAATTGGTTTTCCCGGGAAATTTCTAATCAAATTGATGTCCGAATTGAAACTGTTTGTAAAATAGTTTTTATTTAACGGGTCCAAACTGTTTTTGGAATTGTTGTCAGAAATAAAATTCACATTCGAAGAAAAATTCCACAAGGGGTTTGATTTGGCATCTTGGCGATGTGTCCAAATGATACTGACTTTATTGTTTTTTGTTTTGGAAGGAAAAGGTGCCTTAAACTGCTGGAAACCCAAGTCGAGATTTCCTTGGTACTTGTATTTGATGATGTAATTTGTTCTATTGGAAATACCCCAACTTCCTCTTGAATAAAGATTTGCAAGAAAAGTTGTTTGCACACTGTCATTAAAAGGAAAGTAATAACCCAAATCTTGAATTCCCATTCCAAATTGAGATTGTGGTACAAATTTAGGAACCAAAACGCCATGAGTTCTTTCGTTTGGTTTCTTCTGGGGAATGAATGCAAATGGCAATCCCAGTGGAGTAGGAACGCCCTTGATCCAAAGGTTCATCGGACCTGAGACTATTCTTTTTTCAGGTACCAAAATTGCTTTAGAAAGCTGGAAATGGTAATGTGGTTCTTCCAAATCACAAGTTGTAAATTTCCCTTGTTTGAAGTGAATTTGTTCGTTTGCTTGTCGCTTAGCCACACCCATATACAGGTAATTTTCGTCTTGCTTGATTTTAACTTCTTGAATGTAAGCTTTTTTTGTTTGGTAGTTTAATCTGATTTTCGCCGCTTCCACTGTTTCTCCATCTTGAATAAGTTTTGGAAGTCCAATGCGTGTGCTGTCCTTATCGTAAGTATAAGAAGCGAAAATTTCTTTCTTCTCAAAATCTATTAAAATGTAATCAGCTGTCAAATTGATGCTTTCATATTCAACTTTGGCTTCACCGAAAAGATGGACTTGTTTATTTTTTAAGTCATTAAAAAGAGAATCTTTGGCACTAAATTTTGCGGTAGTTTCAAAAGATTCATCTACGGTAAAAATAGTGTCTTTTTTGATCAGATTTTGTGCCGTAACATTTTCACTCGAAAACATTATTAACAATGTACCGAAGATAAGTTGATATATGGAACGCTTTTTGACCAATGAATTAAGACTATTTTTGTATTGAAAGCAATTTATGCAATGAAAATTCGAATACAAAGCTATAAAATTACCTATACTCAAGCAGAAAAAATGTTTGCTATTAACAGAATCCATGCCATTTTTATTGTGCTGATGTTATTTACGTCGGTAAATTCCATTGCTCAAACGGAAGAATCTTTGCTATCAGTCATCAAAACAGTTTGTATCGATGCCGGTCATGGTGGAAAGGATCCAGGTTGTCATGGCGCTTCATCGAATGAAAAAACAGTATGTTTAAACATTGCCTTAAAATTGGGAGCGAAGATAAAATCCACCTTCCCAGGGATAAAAGTGGTTTATACAAGAGATTCGGACGTTTTTGTTGAGCTCGATGATCGTGCAAAAATCGCCAATAAAAACAAGGCAGATTTGTTTATCTGTATACACGCTAATTCTGCTGCAGCGGGGGCTTTTGGTGCAGAAACCTATGTTTTAGGTTTGCATCGAACTGAATCTCAACAAAAAATTGCAGAACGAGAAAATAGCACCATTTACTTGGAAGCTGATGGTGGCGAAAAATACAAGGATTTTGACTTGAGTCCTGACGCGTTGATTGCAAGACAATTACAATTGGCCATTTTCTTGGATCAATCAATCAGTTTTGCTTCGAAACTGCAAGGTGAATTTAAAAAATTAGGACGTTATGACCGTGGTGTAAAGCAAGCTGGATTTTTAGTTTTATACAAAACGACGATGCCTTCCGTTTTGATTGAATCAGGTTTTTTAACAAATCCTGAGGAAGAACGCTTTTTGAGTGACACACTTTCACAAACCAAAATGGCTGATGCGATGTTTGTAGCTTTTCAAAAGTACAAAAATGAGTTGGATGGAGTAGATGAGATGAAAGGAGTTAAACCAACTGTGCCATTTGTATTGCAAAATCCTGCACCTGTTGTTGTGAATGAGCCAGTTGTTGTAGAAGACGACAAAGTGATTTTCAGGGTTCAAATTGAGACTTCAGAAACAAAGGTCGCACTCAATTCTTCAAGATTCAAAGGAGTTCAAGTCTGGGAGTATCAGCAAGATAAATTATTCAAGTATACAGCGGGAACCTTTGAAAATGATTACGAAGGAGCGACGAAATTCAAGAACGAAATGCGTGAAAAGGGATTTCAGTATGCTTTTGTGGTAGCTTTTCAAAATGGAGAAAGAATTAGTTTAGATAAAGCCATCAAATTGGCAAAATAATGTTGTCTTTTTTTTAAATATTTAATTTAGTAAGGATTGATTTAAAGGATTTGATTATTTTTGAATTTTAATGATTACTGTTTAGTCGAATTGTATGACAAATACTGAAAAAATATAAGTAAATGACGATTTCTAAAGAATTAAAAACAGGAATCATTGCCATTTTTGCCATCGCTTTGTTGGTGTTGGGTGTCAATTTTTTGAAAGGAAATAGCTTTTTCGGGGGTGATGATGTTTATTATGCCTATTTCTCAAATTCAGGTGGCGTTGTTGGATCGAGTTCAGTGATTGTGAATGGGGTAGAGGTTGGAAAAGTATTGAAAGTTGAGTTAACACAAGAAAAAGATTCTTCCAAAAGAGTTTTAATTTCATTCAATATTCAAGATGATAATTTCAGAATCCCTCGTTCATCAACCGTTGAGGTAGGTGCATTGGATTTTTTTACCAAAGGAATGATTATTCAACCTGGTGGCGATTTATCCAAAGGCTTTTATAATGCAGGGGATAAAATTCAAGGTGTCGTTTCAGTAGATATCATTTCTCAAGTTAAATCATACGTTGAGCCAATCAACCAGAAATTGCAAAAAATGATGAATTCTGTTGATGGTGTTATCGGTTCTATATCTGCGTTTTGGGATACTACAGCAACCTCTTCTTTGGAAGGAAGTATGCAGGAAGTTAAAATCGCAATTAAACGATTTGGAAATGTTGCTGTTGAAGTTGAAGGGATGGTTCAATCTGAAAAAGTCCAATTGCACAATATTTTAAGAAATGTCGATGAAATCACTACCAATTTGAAATTGAGCAATGATAAAATCACCGCGATTGTTGGAAACACCAAGAAAATCACAGATGATTTAGTAACTGCGGATTTTAAAACGGTAATTGGAGATGCACAGAAGACGATTAAAACAATGAACGATTTGATGAAAAATGCTTCTGAAGGTAAAGGTACTTTGGGAATGCTTTTGAATGATCAGAAATTGTATGACGAATTGGTGAATACAAACAAAGAATTGCAAAATTTGGTGAACGATCTGCAGTTACATCCTGAAAGATATGTTCATTTCTCTGTTCTTGGAGCTAAAACCAAAGGTGTTCCAATTACAAAAATTGAAGAGAAAAAATTAAGAAAATTATTAGATTCAGTGCCATAATTAAAATATAAATAACATGTTAGCTATTATAGTTTTTGCGGTTTTAACAATCGTTGGTTTTGGTTTTTTTGGTTGGAACATTTCGAAAGTTCGCTCAAATATCTTGCTTGGTAAAGATGTGAAGCGCAATGACCAAAAGGGAGAACGTTGGAAAATCATGACCTTGGTCGCTTTGGGACAAAAGAAAATGTTCGCAAGACCAATTCCTGCCTTGTTGCATTTGTGCTTGTATGCAGCTTTTGTAATTACACAAATTGAATTGATTGAAATTATTGCTGACGGTTTAACTGGTAAGCACAGAATGTTTCATGATTCATTAGGTGGTTTCTACACATTCATGGTAAGTTTCATTGAAATTTTATCTGTCTTAGCTTTTATAGCAACGTTAATCTTTTTGGCAAGGAGAAATTTATTGAAATTACCAAGACTAACAATGAAGGAATTGGCTGGTTGGCCAAAGCAAGATGCTAACTTGATTTTGATTGCAGAAATCACGCTAATTTGTTTTATCTTCATGATGAACGGCGCTGATGAGGTTTTGTATTCACAAGGAAAATCACACCTAGAAGGCCAAGGATCACTTGGTTTTTCTATCAGCAGCTTGATCGGTCCAGCACTTTTCGGTTCAGTTTCAGAACACGGTTTGCATTTGATTGAAAGAATCGGCTGGTGGGGACATATCGCTATGGTTTTTGGATTTTTGAATTACTTGCCATACTCCAAACATTTTCACATTGTACTGGCTTTTCCAAATACTTGGTACTCCAATTTGGATAAAAAAGGAAAATTCACCAACATGGAATCTGTTACCGCAGAAGTGAAATTGATGATGGATCCAAATGCTGACCCTTATGCTGCAGCGCCTGCGGATGCCGCTCCGCAAAGATTTGGTGCGAAAGATGTAACAGATTTGACCTGGAAAAATTTATTGGATGCTTACACTTGTACAGAATGTGGAAGATGTACTTCTGCATGTCCTGCAAACCAGACTGGAAAATTGTTATCTCCGAGAAAAATCATGATGGACACCAGAGATCGTTTGGTGGAAGTAGGAGAGGGAATTCGCAAGAATGGCAAAGATTATAACGACGGAAAAAGTTTGATTGGCGATTACATTTCTGAAGAGGAAATTTGGGCTTGTACTTCTTGCAACGCTTGCGTTCAGGAATGTCCAGTAAACATTGATCCGCTTTCAATCATCGTTGATTTGAGAAGATATTTGGTAATGGAAGAATCCAAAATGCCTTCTGAATTGACAGGAATGTTGACAAATATTGAAAATAATGGAGCGCCTTGGCAATTTTCACCTGCAGACAGGTTGAATTGGAAAGACGAAGCTTAAATAGACTTTAATAAAAGAATTATGAGTGTTTTGAAAGTGCCTACAATGGCAGAAATGATGGCTCAAGGAGAAACTCCTGATATTTTATTTTGGGTAGGATGTTCTGGAAGTTTTGATGATAGAGCAAAGAAAATCACGAAAGCAGTTGTTAAAATTTTGAACAAATGCGATGTGAAATTTGCAGTTCTAGGAACGGAAGAAAGTTGTACTGGAGATCCTGCAAAACGCGCTGGAAATGAATTTACTTTCCAAATGCAAGCAATGATGAATATTCAAGTGTTGGACGGTTATGAAGTAAAGAAAATAGTTACTGCTTGTCCTCACTGCTTCAATACTTTGAAAAACGAATATCCGGAATTGGGTGGGAATTATGAAGTGATTCACCACACACAATTGATTCAGGGATTGATCAATGATGGAAAACTATCAATTGAAGGAGGTGGAACTTACAAAGGCAAAAAAATCACTTTCCACGACCCTTGTTATTTGGGACGTGCAAACGATGTTTATGAAGCGCCTCGTGCTTTAATTGAAAAATTAGATGCTGAATTGATAGAGATGAAACGTTGCAAAACAAACGGTTTGTGTTGTGGTGCTGGTGGTGCTCAAATGTTCAAAGAAGCTGAAAAAGGTAACAAAGAAATCAATGTTGAACGCACGGAAGATGCTTTGGAAACGAGTGCTGAAATCATTGCAACTGGTTGTCCATTTTGTAATACAATGATGACCGATGGTGTGAAAAATTTCAACAAAGAAAATGATATCCAAGTGTTAGACGTAGCTGAATTAATCGCGAACGCTGCTGATTTATAATTAATATGAGCATCAAAGATTTAAATCCAGAATCAAAATTGTGGTTGTATCAAACCAACCGACCGCTTAATTCTACCGAAATTACTTGGTTGAATGAGCAATTGGAAGAATTTACAAAACAATGGGCGGCTCACGGAAATCAATTGAAAGCTGCTGGTGAAGTTTTGAATCCATATTTCGTTGCTTTGGCGGTAGATTTAACACATGAAAATGCTTCCGGATGTTCAATTGATTCATCGGTGAGATTTATCAAATCAGTTGGTGAAGAATTAAAAGTTGATTTTTTTAATCGTTTGAAAATGTGGGTTGAAGATGAGAATGGCCAACAGAATTTGGTTCCTTTCAAACAAATAATAGAGCAATCACAAAATTTTGTGTACAACCCTTTGGTTGAAAAAGTGGGTGATTTGGATGCTAAATTTAAAATTAGAATTGGCGATTTTTTGTCCAAAAACTAACGATTCTTTTTGATCGAGAATTTACAACTTTGAAGAAGCTTAGGTGCACATTTAAGTCAATTCAGTCTTGAATTTCCAATGATTTCCTTACCTTTGCACAAATTTTTTTCAAATGGCATTAAAATGTGGAATTGTTGGATTACCAAATGTAGGTAAATCTACTTTGTTTAATTGTTTGTCCAACGCAAAAGCGCAATCAGCGAATTTTCCTTTTTGTACAATCGAACCAAATGTGGGCACAATCTCTGTTCCTGATCCTCGATTAGAAAAGTTGGAAGCAATAGTAAATCCTGAGCGTGTTGTTCCTACAACTATGGAAATCGTTGATATCGCCGGATTGGTAAAAGGTGCTTCTAAAGGTGAAGGTCTTGGAAATCAATTTTTGGCAAACATTCGTGAGACGGATGCAATTATTCACGTTTTGCGTTGCTTTGATGATGGAAATATCATTCACGTGGATGGTTCTGTAAATCCAATCCGCGACAAAGAAGTGATTGACATCGAATTGCAATTGAAAGACTTTGAAACGATCGAAAAAAGAATCGCAGGTTTGGCAAGAAATTTAAAATCTGGCGATAAAGATATTTTGAAAGAAAATGAATTGGCAATCAAGGTCAAAGCACATTTGGAGCAAGGAAAATCTGTTCGTGCTATGGAATTGGATGAAAAAGAATGGGAAATCGTTCACAAATTTCAATTGATTACTTCAAAACCAGTATTATACCTTTGTAATGTTGACGAAGCTTCTGTGAAAACTGGAAATAAATACGTCGACATTGTCAAAGAAAATGTGAAAGATGAAGACGCAGAAGTTTTGGTAATTGGTGCTAAAATTGAGGCAGATATCACTGAATTGGAAACTTTCGAAGAAAGACAAATGTTCTTGGATGAATTAGGTTTGGAAGAATCTGGTGTTAACCGTTTGATTCGTTCTGCTTATGCATTGTTGAAATTACAAACCTACTTTACCGCAGGTGTGAAAGAAGTTCGCGCTTGGACAATTACACGTGGTATGACTGCTCCTCAAGCAGCTAGTGTGATTCACTCTGATTTTGAAAAAGGTTTTATCCGTGCTGAGGTAATGAAATTTATTGATTTCACAACACTTGGTTCTGAAGCGGCTGTTAAAGAAGCTGGAAAATTTAAAGTAGAAGGAAAAGAATACATTGTCGAAGATGGCGATATAATGCATTTTAGATTCAATGTTTGATTTATTGGATTGATTTATAACGAAAAAGGCTTCACAATTTGTGAAGCCTTTTTTTGTTTAGAAAAATTTTGACTTATTTTTTTGCAACAGGAATAGTCGCATCGATTTTTAATACCGTTGAAACATCATTGTCTGCTTTTCCAACTTTGAAATCCGTTCGGTTAACTGAAAAATTGGCTTTGAAAACGTTCTTTTTGAAACTAAAAGGTACTGTAAAATCTTTTTTAATTCCGTGCATTTCTAATGTTCCAGTAGCTTTGAAATCTGTTCCTGATTTTTCAATTTTTGAGGAAATGAATTTAATTGAAGGATATTTCTCAGCATTAAACCAATCATCTCCTGTGGCATGTTTATTCATCATACCATTTCCAGTATTGATTGAAGCAACGTCTACTGTTAAATCAAATTTAGATTTGGCTAAATTCGCTGGTTCAAAAGAGATTGTGCCAGTAAAAGTTTTGAAAACACCATTAATGTCATTGCTAGAAAAAGTAATTTGGTGTGTTTCTTTAATTTTCCAGTTTTGCAATGTTGTGAATGCAAAAACAGCTGATAAAGCTAAAAGTGTAATTGCGGAAAATACTAATTTTTTCATGATTGTTTTATTTGTAATTGAATGTAAATTTTGGAACTAGTATTGTAAAAACTGGATCCGAACTATAAACAGTCGAACCCAGTATAATGTTTTTTAACTTAACAAATCAAAAAGTTGATTAGTTTCTACCCAATTCTAAGTCAGCAAGTAAATTAACTTCATCACTCAAACCTGGAGCTGGGAAACCTGCACCAATACCAAAATCAGAACGTTTAACCACTCCTGAAACTTTAAATCCAGCAACCACTTTCTTGTTTTGAGGATTTTCAGCGTTTCCGTAATGTAATGCGTCTAAAGTTACTTTCTTTGTAACACCATGCATAGTTAAATCACCTTCAATTTTGTAATTTTTACCTTTCACTAACTTGAAAGAAGTACTTTTAAAAGTCAATGTTGGGAATTTTTCAGTCTCAAAAAAGTCTGCACTTTTTAAGTGGCCATCACGCATTTCATTTCCAGTATTGATTGTATTTACATCTGCAGTAAGTTCAACAACAGCATCAGAAAAATCTTCTTTCGAAGTAGTGATTTTAGTTTCGAATTTTCCGAAATTTCCGTTGAAATCAGAAATACCCATGTGTTTGATTGTGAATCCTAAACGTGAGTGTGCATTGTCAACTGTGTAGCTAAATTGTTCAACAACAGTGAATGAGAATAATGCTACAACGGCAAGCATCAAAGTAATTTTAATTGTTTTCATGTTTTTTAATTTGTAAATTTTTAAATAAATTTTTGTCCCTTAATCAAACCGATTAGACTTTGCAAAAATCCACAAATTAATTTACCATGGAAAGTATTTTTTATTTAATTTATGGTAAAAATTACTTTTTGTATTAGTTTTGTTTTATTTGTCTTCTTTTGGAGCGCACTTTTGTTTAATTTTTTGTCTTCAAACTAATCAAATAGAGAATTTTAAATGCTTCTTATTCATTATATTTGTCATTCAATTCAACACTAATTTCAAGTTCAAAGATGGAATCAACTCAAATAACAGCTAATAATCCCGCATTAAAGTCATGGATTGAGATCCCTACAGGATCGGATTTCCCTATTCAAAATTTACCTTTTGGTATCATAGAATCTGGTAGTTTGTCGAAGCGAGCAGCAGTTCGAATTGGAGATTTTGTCCTTGATTTAAAGACTTTATATGTTTTAGGTTATCTTGAAAACTTGGCTTTTGGTCCTGAAGATTTTGACAATCCATTCCTCAACAATCTCATGAAAAAGGGAAAAAAAGCAACGAGAGATTTGAGAAATCGCATTTCAAAGTTATTGAGTACTGAAAATAGTGATTTGAAAAATAACGAACATCATGTTGCACAGGTGCTTATTCCAATTGATAAAGTGCAAATGTGCATGCCAGTTCAAATTGGTGATTATACGGATTTTTATTCAAGTAGAGAACATGCAACAAATGTAGGAACCATGTTTCGAGATCCTGCGAATGCTTTGTTGCCAAATTGGTTGTGGATTCCTGTTGGTTATCATGGTCGCGCTAGTTCTGTAATTATTTCAGGAGAACCAATTTATAGACCTAAAGGACAAATCAAACCAAATCCGGAGGAAAATCCAATTTTTGCGCCTTGCAGAAATCTTGATTTTGAATTGGAAACTGCTTTCATCACTTTTGATGGAAAACCTTTGGGAGATTCAATTTCAACAGAAGAGGCGGAGAATTACATTTTTGGAATGTGTTTGTTCAACGATTGGTCTGCAAGAGACATTCAAACTTGGGAGTATGTGCCATTAGGACCATTTTTAGCTAAGAACTTTGCGTCAAGTTTATCTCCTTGGATTGTTACTTTAGATGCTTTACAACCATTTAAAGTGGATGGGCCAGATCAAGATCCTGCAGTTTTGAGTTATTTAGAATACCAAGGTCAAAAATCTTATGATATTAATTTAGAAGTGATTATACAAACTCAATCTGGAGACGAAAATATTGTGAGTAGATCTAATTTTAAGCACATGTATTGGAATATGGCGCAACAATTAGCGCATCATACCGTAAACGGTTGTAATGTTCGCTGCGGTGATTTGATGGGATCTGGAACAATTTCTGGTCCAACAGAAGATTCATATGGTTCTATGCTTGAATTAGCTTGGAAGGGAACCAAACCTTTGAAGATGAAAGACGGTTCAGAAAGAAAATTTATTCTGGACAACGATACCGTTATCATGAAAGGTTTCAGTGAAAAAAATGGAATTAGAATTGGTTTTGGTGAAGTTTCAACCAAAGTTTTACCAGCTAAATAAATTGTTTAATTGTAAATAAAGACCACATGCCGAAATTAGTTTTAAAATCAGAAGTAAGTGAAAATATAGAGTTACTTACTCAAATTGCAGAAAAGCTTGGATTTGAGGTTTCTATGAAGGAAGAAAAATCTAAAAAGAAAAATAAATCTAAAAAAGGTAAATCCAAAGAAAAAGATTACTTCGAATTTTCAAAAAAAGACAAAACTTCTAAGTCAGGAAAAGTCAAAAATGATAAAGAAGATGAATTAGCAAAAGGCGAAGAAGAAAGTACAAAATCAAGTGAAAAATTGGCCAAAGTCAAAGTGAAAAATATTGGGAAAGACAAAATGAAATCAAAAGGATACTATGAAATAGATGATGATTTCATGAAAGATTTCTAAACCCTTGTTTTTTAGAACCTTTTTCATTCCAATATTTTTTCATGGACATTACACAAATAGATTTAGAAAAAGAACGCAAAGAAATATTGAACGCTTTCAAAGGCTTGCTTCGTGCAACCAAAAACAGAACGCGTGAAAACACCAAATTGATTCGCAAGGCTTTTGATGTGGCAGTTGATGCGCACAAAGACATGCGAAGAAAATCAGGCGAGCCTTATATTTACCATCCTATTGCTGTAGCGAGAATTTGTGCAGAGGAAATGGGCTTGGGAGCCACAAGCGTGGTTTGTGCTCTTTTGCATGATACTGTTGAAGATACACACATCACTTTGCAAGATGTGGAAGATCTCTTTGGTGAAAAGCCAAGAAGAATTATTGACGGTTTGACAAAAATTCCTGAAGTTTTTGATGAAAACGCTTCGATTCAAGCGGAGAACTTTAGAAAAATGATTTTGACAATTTCTGATGATATCAGGGTTGTATTAATCAAATTAGCTGATAGGCTGCACAACATGCGTACTTTGGGGAGCATGGCCCCTGACAAACAGTTGAAAATCGCCTCTGAAACCAAATTCTTGTACGCTCCTTTAGCGCACCGTTTGGGCTTGTATTCAATCAAAAGTGAATTGGATGATTTAGCTTTTAAATACACTGAACCTGAAGTTTATAAAAACATCGAAATCAATCTAAAATCGACGCAAGACGTTCGAAATAGATTCATTCGTCGTTTCACGCATCCAATCAGAGAAGCCTTGTTGCATGAAGGTTATGTTTTTGATGTGAAAGTCAGAACAAAATCGGTTTCTTCCATTTGGAGAAAAATGCAAACAAAAGAAATTCCTTTCGAAGAAGTGTACGATTTGTTTGCCATTCGCATCATTGTTGATACGCCAGTAGAACTTGAAAAACCAGATTGTTGGAGGATTTATAGTATTGTGACGGATTTTTACCAACCAAGTCCTGAACGATTAAGAGATTGGATTTCAACGCCGAGAGCGAATGGATATGAATCTTTGCACACTACTGTGATGTCACCTCAAGGAAAATGGGTGGAAGTGCAAATTCGTTCCAAAAGAATGGATGAAATCGCTGAAAAAGGATTAGCTGCGCATTACAAATACAAAGAAGATAAATCTGAAGATTCAAAATTCGACCGTTGGATTGCTGAAATCCGGGAGTTGATGGAAAACCCAGAATTGAGTGCAATGGATTTTGTCAATGAGTTTAAAATGAACTTATTTTCTGACGAAATTTATGTTTTTACCCCCAAAGGAGAATTGCGCGTTTTGCCAACTGGTGCGACAATTTTAGATTTTGCCTATGACATTCACACCGCGATTGGCGACAAATGCATTGGTGCAAAAGTGAATACCAAATTGGTTCCGTTGAGTTACCAATTGTTGAATGGCGATCAAGTTGAAATAATCACTTCACCAAAGCAAAAACCAAGCGATGAATGGTTGCGTTTTGTCACTTCAGCGCGTGCAAAGCAGAAAATAAAAACTTCTCTAAACGATGAGCGCAAAGCCATTGCGTTAGACGGAAAAGAGATTTTAGAGCGAAAATTGAAGCAATTCAACATTCGTTTTCAATTGGAAAACATTCAAATCTTGGAGAAATTTTTCGGAATGCCTTCTTCCACTGAATTGTATTTCAGGATTGCCAAAGGAAAAATCGATTTGAATAAATTGCGTGAAATCGAAAATGTCAATGGGGTTTTACAATTGGAAAAGAAATCTACCGCACCCAAGGACAAACACGAATTGGATGTTTATCCAAAAATTAATAAAAAAGAAGACATCATAATCATCGGTGAAGATTTCAAAAACATTCAATATAAATTAGCAAAATGCTGCAATCCAATTCCTGGTGATGCCGTTTTTGGATTTATTACCATCAACGAAGGAATCAAAATTCACAGAAACAATTGCCCGAATGCGGAACATTTGATGTCTAAAATGGCTTACCGTTGTGTAAAAGCCAAATGGAAAAAAGAAGATTTGGTTTCTCATTTAGCATCTTTGCGTTTGATTGGAATTGACGATGTAGGAATCGTAAACAAAATCACAGAAATCATTTCAAATCAGCACAACGTGAACATGAAATCGATTTCATTTGAAGCCAATGACGGCTTGTTTGAAGGAAAAATCAAAGTGTTGGTTTACGACCGCGAGCACTTGGATTTATTGACCCAAAAATTTGAATTGATTGAAGGTGTAAAACGTGTGGAACGCTGGGATTCAGAAGAAGAGGAGGAGCAACCAATTTTGAATTGATTTTTATTTCGAAATTTGACCAAAAAAAAATCCCGCTGATCATCAAATCAACGGGATTCATATAAAATCTAATTATTGCAATTATTTACGCCATCACTTTCGGAGCAGCAGCTAAAATATCTGCGCTTGTTTCAGCGGCATATTGATCGAAGTTTTTAACGAATTGTCCAGCCAAATTGTTTGCTGTTTCATCGTAAGCAGCTTTGTCAGCCCAAGTTCCTCTTGGATTCAAGATTTCACTTGGAACGCCTTCACATGATGTAGGAATTGCCAAATCAAAAACTGGAAGTGTATCAAAAGCTACATCGTCTAATTTTCCATTCAATGCTGCAGTAATCATTGCTCTTGTGTAAGACAATTTCATTCTGCTTCCAACACCATAAGAACCACCAGACCAACCTGTGTTGATCAACCAAACTTTGATGTCAGTTCCTTCTAGTTTTTCACCTAACAATTTAGCGTATTTCGCTGGGTGTAAAGGTAAAAATGCTTTTCCAAAACAAGCAGAGAAAGTCGTTGTTGGCTCTGTAATTCCCATTTCAGTTCCAGCTACTTTTGCAGTATAACCAGACATGAAGTGATACATCGCTTGTTCTTTTGTCAATCTTGAGATTGGAGGCAATACACCAAAAGCATCTGCTGTTAAGAAGAAAATGTTTTTTGGAGCAGAACCAATTGATGGAACTGCGATATTGTCGATGTAATCGATTGGGTAAGAAACACGTGTGTTCTCTGTGATTGTATTGTCAGTATAGTCAGGAGTTGAAGAATCTTCTACAAAACCAATATTTTCTAAAATCGCACCAAATTTAATCGCATTGTAAATTTGTGGTTCTTTTTCAGCAGAAAGATCGATTGTTTTCGCATAACATCCGCCTTCAAAGTTGAAAACGGTGTTATCAGACCAACCGTGCTCATCATCACCAATCAAATGACGATCTGGATCAGACGAAAGCGTTGTTTTTCCAGTTCCAGAAAGACCAAAGAAAATAGCAGTATCGCCAGCTTCTCCGATGTTTGCAGAACAGTGCATTGACAAAACATTTTTCTCGTGAGGCAACACAAAGTTTAACACTGAGAAAATTCCTTTTTTGATTTCACCTGTATAACCAGTACCACCGATTAAAATCATTTTTTTAGTGAAGTTCAAAATCGCGAAATTGTGTTGACGTGTTCCATCGATTGCTGGATCAGCCATAAATCCTGGCGCGCATACAATGTGCCACTCTGGATCAAAAGTTTCGATTTCTGCATCTGTTGGACGCAAAAACATATTGTAAGCAAACATATTCGCCCAAGGGAATTCATTTACTACTCTAATATTCATTCTGTGAGCTTGATCAGCACATGCATAAGCATCACGTACATACAAGTCTTTTCCGTTCAAATAAGCTTTTACGCGATTGTATAATGCGTCAAATTGAGCCTCTGAAAATTTAATGTTTACATCGCCCCACCAAACAGCGTTTTCTGTTTTAGCATCACAAACAACAAATCTATCTTTTGGCGATCTTCCTGTGAATTCACCAGTTTCGATAGCAATTGCTCCCGTGTCTGTTAGCATACCTTGACCATTGAGAATTGTATCCTCCACCAATTCAGCTGGTGTAAGATTCCAAAAAATATCCCCTAGGTTGTTTAAACCTATAGAAGCGTTCAAATCGGTATTGTTTCCTCTTTTACCAAATTCGTTCATACTTTTTAAATTTTAAGCTTTCGCTTTGATTTCGTGATGCAAAATTACATCTATATTCTTTCGAAAAGCGATTTGGGTCAACTATTTTCAAACAGTTTATTAAAAAATGACCAATATCATGTTCGAATAACGTTCTTTATAACAACATCAATGCATCGATTGCTTGTTTGATATTGTTTCTAATTTCCAATATATTAGTATCAAACATATAACAAGGTGCGCTCACAATTTTTAGTTTTTCATCGATTTGAATACCATGGATATTTTTTTCAAATGTTTTGGCACCAGCCGCTTGCAATCCTGCGTGAAAATCGTTGATATTATAAGGTGAAGAATCAATACTGTTTCCTAGCGTTAATTCAACATGTAAATCTGAATCTTCCAGCGCTTTGGCAATCAAAATTGGACCCACGCAAAGCGCTGCGATTGGTCGACCGGCATTGATGCAGTTTACAATTAATAATTTTACCTCTGGAAGAATGGTACCATTTGGTCCATCAAAAGCCCAAGTGCTCAAATTTTTCGCATTTCCAAAACCACCTGGAATCACCAAAGCATCGAAGTCGCGAATTTCTACATCATTAATATTTTTGACATTTCCTCGCGCAATTCTAGCGGATTCAACCAACATATTTCGAGTTTCTGCCATTTCTGTACCGTCTAAATGATTGACTACATGGTGCTGATTTTTATCGATGGAAATGCAAATGTATTCAGCGCCAGCTTCTTGAATAGCTAACATGGCTAACACCGTTTCTTGAATTTCAGAACCGTCATAAACGCCGCAGCCTGAAATTAAAATGCCTATTTTTTTCATGGTGATTTTTTTGATTGATCAAATTTATTCTTTTTTATTTAGACCTAATATCGTTTGACAAAGAATAAGAATATTTCAACAATAAAGCCGTACATTTATTGTTAAGAAAGAAAATAGTGTGTCAATATAAAAAAACAAAACCATGAAATTTTATTCATTCTTAACAGTTGTATTTTTGGGAAGTATTTTAGTTTTCGCTTTTCCAAGTTGTAAGAAAAATAAGTGCGGTGAAACCAATGTAAGTTTCTCTGGTGGGAGCAAGAGCCATAATTTTGGACAAAATTGTTTGAACTGTCATAAAAGTGGAGGTGAAGGCGAAGGTTGTTTTAATGTCGCTGGAAGTGCTTCAAACAGTGCATTGACAAGTAATTTAACTGGTGGTTCAATCAAATTGTTTACAGGGGCTAACGGGACAGGAACTTTGAAATATACCATTCAAATCGATAGCAAAGGAAATTTTTACACAACTGAATCTGTAGATTATAGTGGATTGTATCCAGCAATTACGGGTACTAGCGGTTCAACAAGCTACATGTCAAGTTCATTGAATTCAGGTGCTTGTAATTCTTGTCATGGAGTCAGTACTGGAAAAATATTCAGCAATTAATCGTCTTTAATAGAAAAAATCTTGTTAGTTGTTCAAACAACAATGTTGTCAATATTTTTGATACAGAAAGAGCGGGATAGAAACCGTTAAATTCCTATCCCACACAAATCATTATTTTTTATTCTTAATATTCTCCAATTGTGTCATCGACATCATTTGTTGCATCGTTTTGTCCATTCCTTCAATGCTTCCGTCTAAGAAAATCACATTTCCTTTTCCTTGTTCGGCGAAATTTTTAATCGCTTCAGTCCACATGCTGAATAAAATCAACGAGGTATCTAAATTAGATTCTTGCATTTGTTTCGCTGCTTCGGCCATTCCTCGTGCAACTTCTTCTCTAAATAAAGCAATTCCTTGTCCACGCATTTGAGCAGCTTCTTTTTCCGCTGTTGCTGAGATTTTAATGAAATTTCCTTCTGCTTCTGCAGCTTTTGTTCTGGTGATTAATAAAGCTTGTCCTTCATTTTCAGCAGCAGCTTTCAAGTTATTACTCGCCACCACTTTCGCCATTGAACGCATCACTTCTTCGTCAAATGTAATGTCGTTGAGTTGTAAGTCAATCAAATGATAACCCCATTCTTCCAACATCATGTCCAATTGTTCCTTGACAGCTTCTACGATGTCACGGCGCAAAGACAATACTTCAGATTGTTTTTTCGTCGCTACGAATGCTCTTACAGAACCTTCAATTGAACGCACCAAAGCTGACATCAAGTTTCTATCATCCACAAACTTAAATGCGACATTTTTGATAGATTCTTCATTTTGGTTGACAACTGCATACAACAACATGGCTGTAAAATTCACATTGGCTTGATCAATAGTAACAGCTTGAAATCCAAGTTCAACACTTCGGTTTTGAATGGAAATTTTCTTATAAACTTTTTCAATCAAAGGAATTCTCACACTCAAACCTGGCGTTAATATTCTTTTGTATTTTCCGAAAACGGTAATTACAGCTACGGTTCCTTGTTGAACAGTAACCACTGAAAGCACAATCAACAAAACTGCAACAATCAAAAAAGGCACATAAATTGGCATAAAATTGAATTTTAGATTTGAGTAAATGTAAGAAATAATTGGTAATTCAGAAACAAATTAATTTTCTCTGGTTTCTTCAATCGCTTTCAAAATAATCCCCCCAGCTTTGCGAATTTCGTCTTCTGTGATGTTCAATGGTGGCGAAAGTCTGAAACTGTATGGATGAGATAAAAACCAAAAACTGATTAATCCCAATTCCAAACACCTTTTGACCACTTTTCCCACGCGCTCAAAGGATTTCATGTCGAAAGCGAACATCATTCCAATGCGACGAATTTCAATAATTTCAGGATCTACTTTTAGCATATCGACCAAAAATTGACCTTTTCTTTCTACTTCTTCAAAATCAATTTCCGTTTGCATCACGTCCAAAAATGCATTTGCTGCTGCAGTAACAACTGGATGTCCACCAAAAGTGGTGATGTGTCCCAACATGGGATTGTAAGTAAATTCGTATAGATTTTCTTTCGAAGACACAAGCGCACCAATTGGCAATCCGCCGCCCAGCGCTTTTCCAAGCGTCAGAATATCTGGAATCACACCGCTGTGCTCAAATGCAAACATTTTACCAGCGCGTCCCATGCCGCATTGAATTTCATCAAAAATCAACAGTGCGCCAACTTCGTTGCATCTTTCTCGCAACGCTTTCAAAAATTCAGGATTTGAGACGCGAACGCCTGCATCGCCTTGAACAGTTTCTAAAATTACACCAGCAGTTTTTGAAGTAATTTGATCTAAATCAGCAAATTCATTGTGCTTAATAAACCTGACATCAGGCAATAATGGGCGATAAGCAATTTTTTTGGTTTCATTTCCTGAAACACTCAGTGAACCATGCGTGCTGCCGTGATAGGATCCTCGGAATGAAACGATTTCAGTTCTTCCAGTAACGCGTTTTGCCAATTTCAAAGCGGCTTCATTGGCTTCAGTTCCTGAATTTACGGGATAAACACAATTCAAAGAATCGGGGAGAAGGGAAGTTAAGTTTTGAGCAAAGGCAATATTTGAATCTTGGATAAATTCGCCATACACCATGACGTGTAAATATTTATCCACTTGATTTTTAATTGCTTCAACTACTTTTGGATGGCGATTTCCGATATTGTTTACTGCAACGCCTGCAATCATATCCATGTATGCTTTGCCATTTTTGTCGTAAATATAAATTCCCTCAGCGCGTTCAACTTCAATTAGATATGGAAATTGATTTGTTTGCCCCAGTTTATTTAAAAACAATTCTTCGTTGCTCATCGAAACAAGATTAAATAAAAACAGGAATCCGAAAAATCAGATTCCTGTTCAAATATAAGTTATTATTTACGGCTAATCGCTTTCAAAGCTGCTTCAACAACATTGTCTGTGTCGATGCCATATTTTGTCATTAATTCCATTGGATTTCCGCTTTCGCCGAAGGTATCATTGACTCCAACAAATTCTTGTGGAACCAATAAGTTTCTCGTTAAAACTTGAGCTACTGAATCTCCCAAACCACCATTGATCATGTGCTCTTCAGCAGTTACAACGCATTTTGTTTTTGAAACTGATTTCAAAATTGAAGCTGCATCCAAAGGTTTGATGGTGTGCATATTGATTAATTCAACAGAAATTCCTTGTGCTTCCAATTTTTTTGCTGCTTCAATTGATTTCCAAACCATGTGTCCGCATGCAATGATTGTAACGTCTGTTCCTTCAATCAAAACATCTGCTTTTCCAATTACAAATTCCGCATCAGGTTTGATGAAAATCGGCATTACAGGACGACCAAATCTCAAATAAACTGGACCTTCGTGTTCAGCGATTGCAATCGTTGCTTGTTTTGTTTGATTGAAATCACAAGGAACAACAACTGTCATGTTTGGCAACATTTTCATCATTCCAATGTCTTCCAATACTTGGTGTGTTGCGCCATCTTCACCCAAAGTCAATCCAGCGTGAGAAGCACAGATTTTTACATTTTTGTTAGAATAAGCAACAGATTGACGAATTTGATCATAAACTCTTCCCGTTGAAAAAATCGCGAATGTTCCAGTAAAAGGAATTTTTCCTCCAATGGTCATACCTGCAGCAATTCCAATCATATTTGCTTCCGCAATACCAGTTTGAAAAAAGCGATCTGGATTTTCTTTTTTGAAAGCATCCATTTTCAAAGAGCCAATTAAATCAGCACAAAGTCCAACAACATTTGGATTTTTTTGACCTAGTTCTTGTAATCCTTCTCCAAATCCTGAACGGGTATCTTTGTTCCCGAAAATTTCAAATTCAATCATTTTTTTTTAAGTTATAAATTCAACGAATATGTTTTGTTTGAATAAATTTTAAATTCTTTTTCAAATGTAAAGGCAGTTGATTTCAGTTGTTTTTGTCTGTATACAACCTTGTAATTTCCTGCTTGTAAATTCCAATTTCCTGAAGTAGTTGTAGGATCCAAGTTGCAAACCCACTCCCAAACTCCAACGGCGTTTAAAACGAAAATTTGCGCTGCCATTGGAGTTGCCAACTTGTAATTCAATGTTCCCGGTGCAGGAACATCAATGGTGGTCGTGGCGCTTTGCGTAACATCAATTGTTGTATAGATTCTTGGAAGTGTAAGTATTTCCACGTCATATTTTCCAACGATGTATTTATCTGAAACATTGGCTTGTTGTACATTCAATGTTGCTGGTTTTCCTGCTTGCATGATGCGTGATTCAACTGTAAAACCTCGCGTTGCATTCAGTAATCGCACTTTGATGTATCCTTGTGGTGCGTCAACAACGATGGTATTGTGGATGTTTTTTTGAATCGTGATGTTCTTTTTTTCAACCTTTGGAATCGTGTTGACAACCAAATCATATTTAAAATTTGGATCAATCAACAAAGTATCAGGATTTCCTAATTTGTTCAATGTGTGAACCATCGTGTACTTGACATTTTTGGTTCCAGCATGATACAAAAACATCGTAACATCTGTTTCAACAGGTTTTCCATTGATGTCATTCAAATTGATTTGCGTCGTGCAGTTTACCAATGTTTTGGTAACGATACTTGTCAAAACATTTTTGAAAGCAGATTTAGTTTCTGCTTCAGCATATTCACCGATGCATTTGAATTTTTCCAAGTAAGATAAATCCAATCCAAGACCGATTACGAAAGGTGTAACGTTTATTTCTTTGTCTTTCAATTTTTTAGCAATTACACAAGGATCATTGTCACAAGCTTCCAAACCATCAGTTATCAAAATGATGATATTTCTAGAATTCATATCTGGAAAATCTTCCGCGGCAGCTTCCAACGAACGTGCGATTGGCGTTGTACCTTTGGCATAAATAGAGGCCAATTTACTTTTTACAGCGCTGTAATTGTTTTTGGCAAAAGGAACTTCCAATTTGGTATCAGAACAATCTTGGTAGGTTGCTGTAATAGGTGATTGATGTCCGTATACACGCAATGCGATTTCTAGATTTGGCGTTCCAACCAAACTGTCAACCGTTTTCGAAAGCAATTCTTTCGCTGCTTCAATTCTTGATTGATCGCCCCATTTTGCATTCATACTGTTTGATGCGTCAAGAATAAAAAGTATTCTCGTCAATCTTTCCTGACTCCAAGAAGAAGCAGAAATCAAAAGTATCAATATGAAAAACAGTTTTTTCAATCTATTTATATTGGTTTGAATGTACTTGTAACGACTAATTATCTGAAAGATACATGAATCGTTCCAAAAAAATCATTCTTTTAATAATCGCCTAAAGTTTCAGTCAATTGACCCAGCGCATTTTCCAACTGCTCAGGATTTGGTGCAACACCATGCCATTTATGACTTCCGATCATGAAATCAACTCCTTGACCCATTTCAGTTTTCATGATAATGACAATTGGTTTTTGATTTCCTGTCATTGAAATTGCTTTGCCAAGTGTAGCTTTCAATTCGTCGATGTTGTGCCCATCCATTTCCAACACTTCCCAACCAAAAGCGGTAAATTTTGCATGTAAATTTCCCAAAGAAAGTACATCGTCAACGTCACCGTCAATTTGTCTTCCGTTGTAATCAATCGTTGCAATCAAGTTATCTACTTTGTTAGCAGCTGCATACATCAACGCTTCCCAAATTTGACCTTCTTGCAATTCACCATCACCGTGAAGCGTGAAAACCAAAGATTTGTCGTTGTTCAATTTTTTTGCGTTTGCTGTTCCAACTGCTACTGAAAGTCCTTGACCCAAAGATCCAGAAGCCATTCTGATTCCTGGTAATTTTTTGTCGGTGCTTGGATGTCCTTGTAAACGAGAACCTAATTTTCTAAACGTTCCCAACTCACTCGCTGGAAAATAGCCGCTTCTAGCTAAAACACTATACCAAACTGGAGAAATATGTCCGTTTGAAAGGAAGAAAATATCTTCATTCAATCCATTCATTGAAAAATTGGAAGCATTGTGATTCATAATGTCAAAATACAAGACTGTCAAGAAATCAGCACAACCTAAAGAACCACCTGGGTGTCCTGAATTTACTGCTGAAACCATTCTTAAAATGTCTCTTCTTACTTGTGAAGCAATTTTTTCTAATTCTAAAGTCTCCATATTTTGATTTATCATTTTTCAGTTGCAAAATTAGCTTTTTTAAATCGTTTAGAAATCACAATTTTGAGGTACATTATTGAATGACTGAGATATCAACAATTTTCTCTATATATGACTTTTTTGAAAATCATACAACTTTAGGTTTTATAGATATTTAGCTGTTTTACAAAGTATATTCTATGTTGAAAAAAAAAGAGTTTCCTTTTCCATTTTAGTCTTGATTAACATGATTTATAATTTTCACGATTTTGATATCTACTTAAAAATGTACTTTTGGAAAAAAAATAGCAACAAAAACAATTTTCAACAGATGGCAAATTCAAAAAAGACAATTGGCGTAAACGGTTTTGGTAGAATTGGAAGATATTTTACAAAGTTGAGTTTGCAACAGCCAGATTTGAATGTTGCAGTCGTAAATGATTTGGCATCCATTGAAACGTTGGCACATTTGTTCAAATATGACAGTGTTCATGGCGGATTGAAAGAAAACTTTACCATTTCTGGAAACAGCTTGGTTTTTGATTCAGGAAAGAAAATTGTTTTTACCCAAGAAAAAGATCCTGCAAATATTCCTTGGTCGGATTATGGAGTAGAATATGTGTTGGAATCCACCGGACTTTTTTTAACCAAAGAAAAAGCTAAAGCGCATTTAAAAGGAAACGTCAAAAAAGTGATTTTGTCCGCGCCTGCGCAAGATGAAACGAAAACGATTGTACTTGGTGTAAATGATTCAATCATTGATTCGAGCGATTTGATTATTTCAAATGCTTCCTGTACAACTAATTCTGCCGCTCCTTTGGTTCAAGTTTTGATGCAGTTGGCAGAAATTGAAAGTGCATACATTACAACGATTCACAGTTATACAACAGATCAACGTTTGCACGATTCTCCACACAAAGATTTGCGCCGAGCGCGAGCTGCTGCTTTGTCGATTGTGCCAACTTCAACCGGCGCTGCCAAAGCGTTGACCAAAATTTTTCCTGAATTGGAAGGCAAGATGGGTGGTTGCGGAATGCGTGTTCCTGTTCCAGATGGAAGTTTGACAGATTTAACAATGATCGTCAGAAATCCGCCGAGTGTGGAACAAATCAATACGGCATTTTTGGAAGCTTCAAAAACCAATTTGAAAGGAATTTTGAGTTACACAGAAGATCCGATTGTCTCAATTGACATCGTGGGAAATACTCACAGTGTCATCTTCGACAGTCTTTTGACTAGCGTAATTGGAAATATGGTCAAAGTCGTGGGTTGGTACGACAATGAAGCAGGTTATTCAAATCGTTTGATTGATTTAATTCAAAAAATCTAAATAATTTATCACCATTTGAATTATTCCTGCACGTAAATCCAAGCTTTGTCTAAATTATCCATCGCTTGATTTGCTTCAGACATAGAAGAATATGAACCAATACTTACCAATGAAAGACCACCTTTCATAATAATTGAAGCATTTGCACCTTGTTTTTGTACAAATCTTTCTGCGTTTGAAGAAACAGTGAAGGAACCAACAATGACATGGTATTTTCCGCCAGTTGCATTCTGATTTGGAGTTGGTTGAACTTTCTCTTGAACTTTCTCTTTCACTGGAGTTTCAATTGGCGTAACAGGAATTACTTCTCCAGGTATTTCTTCTTGAATCTCTTCACTAACTGGTATTTCAGATTCGCTCTCAGAATTAATTCTTTCATCTTCTGCGGATTCTAATTCTTCCGCGGAATTGTTGATGATATCAATTGTATCTGAATTAATTTGTTTTTGCTCTTTGTCTTCAGAATTATCAATAAATGGAATGTATTTTTTTACTTGGTCGTAAAACATGAAAGTCAAAATTCCGCCAGTAAATCCGAGACCTAAAAGCACGATTAAAATCCAAAAGAAAGCTCCTTTTTTCTTTTTTTCTCTAACTATTTTCTCCTTTTTTGGTTTGTTTTCTGTTGGTTTAACTTTTTCTTTTCCTGCAGTTTTAACTTCTGTTTTTGTTTCAGTTTTTATTGTTGCATTTGGATCCTTAACTTGAATAACCGTTGCCTTAATTTCTTTGCTGACTAATGGATTTTCTTTAGGTATATAGGTGTTTTCAATTTGAACTTTATCTTCTAGTTGAGTTCGGTTAGCCACAGGGTCTGGAGTTGCCGTAGCTGGCACATCCAAGATTTCCATTTTGGGCTCCTCCAAGATCGGTTTAGTTTCTTGCTCAATGATGTTTTCTGTTAAAATTGTTTCATTAACAATCGATTCTTGAACAATTGGAGTTTCAATTTCATCCACTTTTTCGACAGTTTCTTGTTCAGTTGAATTTAGAATATCATCCAATGATTTGGAAACTGGTTCTTCAGTTTTTGAATCAGCAATTACATCTGTAGCAACAATTTCTGGTGTAGTTTCTTCTTTTGTTTCAGCAATAATTGGAGCTATTTTATCTGGGACTTCAATTTCAATGATTTTAATTTGGTCTTCCGTTTCTTCTTCTTGATCTTCATAGGTCGAATAATCTTCGAAGAAAACTTCATCATTTTTCTTAAAAAAGTGTCCTAATTTACCAAGATTGAAAAACGAACCATCCTCAATTTTATGCTTTATTTCATCTACAAAAGCCTTCACTTTTGCTCTTGCATCCTCTTCCGTGATATTTTCTTTTTCCGAAATAAATTTGGCCAGTTTTCCATCGTCATAATTTAAATACGACAAAAACATCATTTCACCAGTTTTTATACTTGTAACAGTTAACGCACCTAATTTTGGTAAAATTATCGTGTTTTCTTCCAATAAAACCTGTTTGATATAATTGTCCATGATTCAAATTTTGCCATGAAAATACAATTTATTTTTGATATTTTATCTGATAAAATAAAACACCTAATTTTTAGTTACAACCTAAGTTCATTTCAAGTTTTACTTACTTTTGATAAATCAATCTCGAATCTCAAAAAAAATCGTGCATGAAATTATTCCATGAAAAGCTAAATATTGTTTCCAGTCACATTCATTCTGGTGATTATCACTTGGGATTTAGAAAGTTAGTCGATTGTGTTTTGGATACGCAAGACAAAGCATTTTATAAATTGTGTATTGATTTTGCTGATTGGAACGAATCTGATTTGAGAAATGATGCTGAGTTTGTAAATAGGGCGCTGGAGTTAATACAAAAATTAGAAAAAGCGACTTTCGAAATTAAATTGGATAAAAAACCGCTGTTGATTGCAGAAAATGTCTCGAAAGTGTATGGTCGCAGAAAATTCAGATTGGGAGATATTTCAATTTCGATTCACGAGGGCGATGTTTGGGGCTTGGTGGGTGAAAATGGAAATGGAAAAACCACTTTGTTGCGCATCTTGGCGAAAGATTTGAAATTTGATCAAGGAAGTTTGCAATATCAAATCGACGAAAATGCAAGCAGCGACTATGATTTGAGAACAAAATTGACCTACATTCCGCAACGAACGCCTAAATGGTACGGTTCTTTGAAAACCAATCTGAAATTTGCAGCGACGCATTATGGAATAAAGGGCGAGGAAAATGAATTGATCGTTTTGATGATGATTATTCGCTTCGGATTGTGGAAATACAGAAACCACAATTGGGACGAGCTTTCTTCCGGTTACAAGATGAGGTTTGAATTGGCGCGCACATTTTTGAGATCGCCGAAATTGCTTTTGTTGGATGAACCTTTGGCAAATTTAGATGTGCTCGCGCAACAGTTGATTTTGGAAGATTTGAAAAATTTGTCGCAAAGTCTTTCCAATCCTTTGGGAATTATTTTGAGTTCACAACAATTGTTTGAAGTAGAGAAAATTTCTGACAAAATCTTATTCTTGAAAAATGGCGCTCCTACACATTTGTCGAATGCCAACGAAGAGGAAGAGCAACTGACTGTTTTAGAATTAGATATTCTAGATTCAAGAGAAGAATTGAATGCAGCATTAGATTCTCTTGTCGGTCATGAAATCAAGTTTAATGGCGGAACTTATTTGGTTAGTCTTCCAATTAAAAACGGGATGAATCAAATTTTACAAGCATTGGTGAATCACAACATTCAAATTAGGTATGTGAGAGATATTTCTCAATCAACCAGAAGATTATTTATCTGATTTAAGCTACAAGAAATGAACAAATTAAAAAAAATAAATCAATATTTACTGGAAAATCATCCGATTACTTGGCATTCCAAATTCTTACAATTGTTGGTCGCAGGAATCTTTGGTTGGATTATTTCATTCATCAGCGGTTATTTGCTTTTTGGTTTGCATGAACTGAAATACCAAGATATTAGAGACTTTTATGCCGATAGCAATTTCGTTAGTTTTCATCTGATTTATTGCCTAATCATTATTTGTATTTGGGCCATTTATTACTATAAAAACAACGCTATTAAAAGTTTTTATCCACTTAGTAAATTGTATTTTGTAAAGTTATTTACACAATTATTTATCACATTTTCATTTCTCGTTTCTGCCTATTATCCTTTCACTTATGGAACAATTGTTAGAGTAAAAAATGAGCTTAAAATAGACGAAACAGAGGCGAAAATCGCTAAGTTAAATCTAGGACTGGCTTTTGTTTTGAATAATAAATCGATGTATCACATTGATAACAATAAAGAAATTGTCAAACAGAAGTTAAGTTCAATTTTTTACAATGACATGTCCAACATTTGGGAAGGCGAAAACAGCTACATGTATTATCCACATAAACTAAAAGATACCTACAGCGGATTTGATTTGATTTACGGTGATTTTGGTGATTTACACGATTCGCTTTCAACTCAGATTGACAGTTACAAATACTTGTTTTTCAAGACTGAAAGTAAATATGAGAGCAAGGATAGTTGTGCAAGCAACTTATTTGTAACCGATTTTGTTCAATTACCTAATAGCGATAATTTACATGTGTTTGATTTTCAGAATTTGAATGCAACATGGTTTGATTATCAATCTCCTTACACACAAAAATCAACCAATGAATTGATTACAAATCAAGTGTTGCGTTGGTCAAAAAATCATCAATTTGATTCAATTCAATTAGCTATCAATGATTTCATTGATGTTTGCATGGAATATAAAATTGATTTAAGATTGGATCCACGAATGATTCTGAAATACTTGAAATTGAAAGATTTTCATCACATTGAAAGCATCACAGGTCAATATGAAAATAATTACAATAACCGAATTGATGTCGATGATTTTTCTTATCCAGAAGACTATAGCGTTTTAATGAAATATTCAAACAATGATTTACAAGTTTCGGGGGCAGACAGTAGTGCTTTTATAACCGCCATTGAGCGACAAGACATTTATTTTTATAAAAAAGATCAAATTAGGCAGTTACTAGATAATTATGAAATGTCGCATTTCAATCGATTTGACAGCGGTTTTATATCAATGCTTTTTGTAGGTTTTTTCTTGGCTTTTTTGTTCGTTTTGTTTGAGTTTGCAAACATTGTTAGTTTCTTGATTACCATTCCAATCGGTGGCGTGCTGATGATTTTGGTTGCGTTGGGTTTGATTTTTATCAATTTAACTGGAAATTACAATTTTGAAAATTACGATCACCACACAAGGGAAAAGAATTCCATTGTTTTCGTTTTTTGCATCATTTCAATCATTGTTGCCACCACGATTTACGGCGTTTTATCCAAAAAAATCAACAAAAAAGTGCTAAACGTATTGGTAAATATGACTTACATTATTTCTCCGTTTTTCGTTAATCTGATTTTTGGAATGAATTTCATTCTTTCAGGTCATTATGTAAAATCAAAATGTGGTGGTGAATACGTGAATGGTTATTCTTATATCACGAATCCTTTTTGGATTTTACTTTTCGCTTTGATTGGTTTGTTCTCGTTTTTTCCTTTGATAAAAAGATACAAAGCCTTGGAAGATTGATTTTTATAATTTTAATTTTCTGAATATCATTTTGAAATCGTCTTCCACTTTGAGCACAAGGTATTGTTTTTCGATTGAAAAAATAGCAAGTACTTCTACAATACCATCAACTTCGATGAGCAACGATTTGCAATCTTCGCTTGAGCTCCAATAACCGTAGCTTACTTGGATAGAATCGTTCACATTTGTAGCTCCCGTAAAGGTTCCATCGGGAGAAAAAGTCATCGTGATTTTGTCTTTAATTTCAGAATTATCGGTGGTCGACAATTTCCACGATTGACCCTCTGTTTCTAAATTTTCTCCAGAAAGATCATTGACCATATTTTCAATCGACCATTTTCCAAGCAACTCATTTTTGAAGGAACAATTAGTGCCCGTTTTTTGAAGGTTTTTTTGTGCTTCAATAAAATTGAAATTTAGTAGAAGAATAAAAATTAGAAAAAGTGATTTCATTTAAAAGTTTAATTTTAAGCAAAAAAAAGACGCCCGAAAGCGTCTTTCAATTAGCATTGAATCTTATAATGATTTTCCGATAGCGATTAACTGTTCTGCAGTTTGATATCCAACAGCATATTTCACAACTTTACCTTCACCATTAATGAATAGCAAAGAAGGATAGGCTCTCACTGAGTATTTTTGCGCAATCATTGGTCCGTCAGTACTTTTTTCCATTTCAATTTTCAAATTGATAAATTTTGAATTGAATAAGCTTGCAACTTCAGGATCCATGAACGAAGTAGCAGCCATTTTTTTACAAGGTCCGCACCATTCTGTATATGCATCAATGAAAACTAATTTTCCAGATTTTTTAGCTTCCTTGATTGCTTCATCGTAGCTGCTTTTTTGAAAATCAATCCCGTCTTTCATTACTACACTTGAAGTTTCAAGCTTCGATTTCGATACAAAGGCCGTTGAAACCATTCCAGCAACCAATAAAAATCCAAATAACTTTTTCATAGTTTGTTTATTTTAATCAAGTAACGTGCTACTTTTGTTTTAGCACTTTAAAATTAATATTTATTTCTATACAATCAAGTCTTAATTTAAAAGTTACAAAACTTGTTGTTATTTCATACATTTCAAATACCGTTCCAAAAAATTGAGCACTTTTAAAATCATTTATTTAACTGAAAATACCGACCTTATTTCCAAGGTTGAGAGTTTTGTATCTGCTTGGTTGAATAGCGATGATTTTGTTGAAACCAAAACGTCTGGTTCGACTGGAAGTCCCAAGGTTATTCGTTTAAAAAAAGAGAAAATGGCTGCCTCAGCAAAAATGACTGGAACTTATTTTAGTTTTCAATCTGGTCAAAAAGCACTTCTTTGTCTTTCTCCGGACACAATTGGTGGAAAAATGATGATTTTGCGTTCCTTTTTGTTTGGTTTAGAATTGTACGTGGTAGATATTAATCGAAATCCATTGGAAAAAGTTGATTTTAGTGTCAATTTTGCTGCAATGGTGCCACTCCAAATTCAAAGTATCATTGAGAAAAATCCAGAAAAATTAAATCTGATCAGTCAATTATTGATTGGCGGTGCAAATGTTTCTAGCCAATTAGAAGATAGCTTAAAGAAATTTGAAACCGTTGCTTTTGAGAGTTTTGGCATGACGGAAACGATGTCACATGTTGCGGTTAGAAAATTGAATCAGGAAACTTTTCAACCTTTTGAGGCATTGCCTGGAATTTCATTTGAGACAGAACAAAATCAGTTGATTGTAAATGCACCACATTTAGGAATTGAAAAACTCAATACCAATGACATTATTGACTTGGTTGATGAAAAACATTTTTTCTGGCAGGGAAGGGCAGACTTTGTAATTAATTCTGGGGGAATTAAGTTTTTTCCTGAAAAATTAGAACGAAAAATCAGTCATCTAATAGAAGGAAAATTTTTCATAGCCTCGGAAAAAGATATATTATTGGGTGAAAAAATCATTTTAGTCCTAGAAGAAATTGAAAGTGAGGCCAGAGCAAAATCATTGGCTGAGTTGTTTAAATCCAAGTTGGATAAATTCGAGATTCCCAAGAAAATCTACTTTACCGAAACATTCGACGAAACCGTAAGTGGCAAAATCAATCGGAAAGCAACGTTAAAAAGGATATTGGTTTGAACTACAAATCGAAATATTACCAAGTTTTTGGATTGACTGAAACTGCTTCGAAGGCAGAAGTAAAGCGTGCATACAGAAAATTGGCGATGAAATATCATCCTGATCGAAATCCTGATCCGAAAGCACACAAATTATTTCTGGATTTGACAGAAGCTTATCAAATCATTTTAGATGAAAAGCCGAGGCCATCTCAAACAATTAGCAATCACAAAAGAGCAGAAAAATCTCAAGATGAGAGAATCAAAGAAGCGCAAGAAAGGTTAAGAAAACAAGCTGAAAGAATCAAATCCGAACAGCAAATTTTCATGCATAAGCTAACAACGGGATTAAAGTTTAAGTTTTTCAAAAAAATGGCAATTGTTTCAGCATTTTTAGCCATTCTCTTGATAATAGAGCCTATTTTACCTTCTCGTTTTTCAGCTGATAAAGTTGTTGCTTATTCAAAAATCTACAATGGCTTGGTGAAAGATGATGTGAGAATGCTTAAAACAGCTTCCAATCAAACGTTTTTTCTCGAAGACCCTAATCCTAATATGCTTTTTGACAATCCCGAAATTGTCATTGAAAGTTCAATTTGGTTGAGAAATCCAATCAGAGTTTGGTACCGAGGAATTTATTCTTACACAAGTTATGGAGTTGATTTTTCTATTATCAATCTATTTCCACTTGTGCCGCTTTTATTGCTCATGCCGATTTACACATGGAAATTTGCCAAAAGAAGATACGGATTTATTGTAATGCTCAATTTTTCAGTTTATGCACTTTCAATATTTGTTTTTTACATTTTGATTGCACAAAACAGGTGGCTTCACATTTTGACTTTTGGGTTTATCTAAAAGAAATTGAATTAATTCAAAACCTATCTTTTCATCGCTCGATCCATGTCACGTCTGTCATCTTTTTCTTTCAAATCTTGACGTTTGTCGTGCAGTTTCTTTCCTTGAGCACAAGCAAATTCTAGTTTTGCCCAACCTTTTTCTGATAAAAATAAACGCAAGGGAATCAATGTGTTTCCTTTGACAGTCAAAAATTTTTCAATTTGTTTTATTTCCTTTTTGTTGAGCAATAATTTTCTGTCCGTCCGTGGCTTATGATTATAAAAAGAACCATTTTCATATTCAGTGATATGCATATTTCTTATCCAAATCTCACTTCGGTCACAGATACAATACGCTTCCAAAATTGAAGCCTTGCTTTTGCGAATACTTTTGATTTCTGTCCCAGTCAATTGCATTCCAGCAGTAAATACATCCAAAAGATGGTATTCAAATTTGGCTTTCTTATTGCGAATGTTAACTTGTTTTTGTGACATGCTGCAAAATTACTATTTTTAGTCGATATTAAATTTTACAAGGTCTAAATTCTAAGAGTGAGAGAATTTTTAATTGTTTGAATTGATTATTTGTTTAAAATTTAAAGTTTTTTTTAACTTTTGTTAAAAATTACTTAGTTGATTTTGAGTTTTTTAATTCAATGGTAACGTTAAATATTCAATATTAACAAATGATGAATAAATCATTCTATATATTTGCAAACTAAAATTTACAAATAGAACAAATGAAAACAAGATTATTTACATTGATATTTACTGGATTTTCTTTGGGTTTAACAGCTCAAACTCAAATCCCAAATGGAGGTTTTGAAAATTGGGGAAACACAAGTCCTGGTAATGCAGATGAACCGACTTCTTGGTATTCAAACAAAACAGGATCAACTGTAGCTTCAATTGGACCGCAAACTTGTTACAAGGAAACATCTAATCCACATTCTGGTTCATTTTGCGCGCGTTTGGAAACAAAGTATTATGTTTTGGCCGTTGTCAATGGAAATTTAACTACAGGTGTTGTCAATGCGCCTAGTCAAGATAAATCTGAAGGTTATGTGGGGACAGTGAATTATAGTTCTGCATCAGATGTTAGAAGAATGCCTTTTATAGGTCGCCCGGATAGTTTAGTTGGTTGGTATCGATATACACAAGCAACCAATGGAACAGGTGCTTCGGCAGAAAAGGCTAAGGTTGTTGCATTTTTGCATACCGGCGATTACAATGATCCTGAAATTCCAGTGAACGGAAATCATCCAGATTTAAGCGCAAATAAGATTGGTAAGGCTTTATTTAATTCTGCTGCTGCAAATAATACGACTTGGAAAAGATTTTCAGTACCTTTTGTGTATACGACTGGTGATACGCCTGAATATATCATGATAAGTATTACACCTTCTGATAACCAAATGACTACAGCACCAACCATTCTTGGAACTGGAAGTATTCTTTGGATTGATGATTTGGAAGTTATTTATAACCCAGACAACGCAAGTGTAGTTGAAAATGAAAGAAATAACTTCAATGTTTACAATTATGAAAATAAAATTTTTGTTGATCTTTCAGCTAAAAATGATAAATTGGCTACTTTGAAAATTTTAGATATTTCTGGAAAAGTTGTAATGGAAACAAAATTAACAAGTAACCAAAAAAATGAAATTACTTTGTCTGCAGAATTGGTTCAAGGAACTTACTTTTATCAAGTTTCTGGCTCAGAATTGCAAAAAACGGGTAAATTTGTTATCAAATAATTCGTTGCAGATATTTGAAAGCCCTGCATATTTGTAGGGCTTTTTTATTTTATAGAATTTTTAATTTTGCCTATGCTATTAAGATTAATTTTCATTTTTACTTTAATTTCAAGTGTTTCCTTTGCCCAAAATACGGGAATATTAAAAGGAGTAGTCACTGAAGCTAGAACTGGTTCCACTTTGTTTGGCGCAACCATCCAAATTTCAAATGAAATGTCAAAAGGAACAAAGTCTGACATCGAAGGGAATTATTTTTTAGAACTTGAGGCAGGTAGTTATCACTTAACTTCTGGTTTTTTAGGACTTGGAAGTGATACTTTTTCAATTCAAATAGTACCAGGTCAGGTTACAATTCACAACATCAAGCTAAATGACATTTCACAATTATTAGAAACTGTTGTTGTTTCAGCTGGAAAATTTGAACAAAAATTAGAGGAACAAGTTGTTTCAATGGAAATCCTTAAGCCTGCGCTGATTGCAAATAAAAATACAACAAGCATTGAAACTGCTTTAGAACAAGTTCCAGGTTTGTCAATTATTGACAATGACCCGCAAATTAGAGGTGGAAGTGGATTTACTTTCGGTGTTGGAAGCAGAGTTGCTATTGTCGTTGATGGAATTCCATTGTTAAGCGGAGATGCTGGTCGACCAGAATGGAGCTATATTCCAGTTGAAAATATTGAACAAGTTGAGGTTATCAAAGGAGCTTCTTCTGTTTTGTATGGTTCCTCTGCTTTAAATGGTGTTATTCACATTCGAAGTGCATATCCAAGAAGTAAGCCTAAAACGACTTTTAACTATTCGGTAGGAAATTACAGCGCACCGAGTGAAAATGCTGAAAATTGGTATGGAAATTCTATTCCAGGATTTACAAATTTGAATTTTTTGCATTCGAGAATTATCAAGAAAAATTTAGATTTCGTTGTTGGAGGGAATTTCAATGTGGACCAAGGATATATCGGACCACCGCCACCAGCTCCTTATATGCCACAAGAGTTGAAGGACGTTTTGAAAATTACAGATTCAATTCCTACCTACACTAACAAAGATATGCTTCGTGTGAGAGGAAGAATGAATTTTAATATTCGCTATCGCTCTAAAAAAATCAAAAGATTGAGTTACGGCGTTAACGGTAATGCGATGTATAACAAGACAAACATGGTTTTCGCTTGGTTGGATGATTCTTTAGGTCTTTACAGGGGGTATCCAGGTGCTGTTTTTATGCAAAAACAAACTTTGTTTAATGTAGATCCATTTGTAAAATATTCCACAGCAAATGGAATTTCTCACAGTATTGTCACGAGAATTTTTCATTCAGACAATCAAATTTCAAACAATCAATCGAATCGTGGAACCATGTTTTATGGTGAATATCAAATGCAAAGAGATTTCAAGTCCTTGGATTTAAATTTCACTGGTGGAATTGCAAGCAATGTTTCTACTTCTTATTCAGCTCTGTATGCATCAAGTGGACAAGCAAACAATCGAAATGTAAATATTGCTGGTTATGTGCAATTAGACAAGAAGTTTTGGAGAATTTTGAATGTTACTGGAGGTGTGCGTTATGAGTTTTTCAAGATGAATCAACAAGAAAGTGTGATGGCTCCAATTGTGCGCGTTGGTGCCAATTTACAAGTCACGAAAGGGACATTCGTAAGGGTTTCATCGGGTCAAGGTTTCAGATATCCAACAATCACTGAAAGATATATTGCTACAAAAGCGAGTTTGTTTGGTGTTTTCCCAAATCCTGATTTGAAACCAGAGAAAAGCAACAGTTTTGAAATTGGATTAAAACAAGGATTTAAAGTCGGCAAGTTTTTAGGTTATGTTGACATTGCTGGATTCTATCAAAAATATGAAAATACGATAGAGTATCTTTTTGGATCTTGGGAGCCAGATATCGCTTTAATTGGATTTAAGTTCTTAAATACAGGAGAATCAAGGGTTCGAGGAATTGATTTCTCCATTGCAGGCGCTTCCGCAGAGGCAAATAAAAAATTTGGAGTTACCATGTTGCTGGGGTATACTTACATTGACCCCGTTTCTTTAACGCCTGATTTGGTTTATGCTCGTGACAAATCACTTGGAGGTGTTGGACAGGATCTTAGCTATAAAACTAGTAGTATTGATACCACTGGAAATGTTTTGAAATACAGATTCAAACACATGGCAAAAGCGGATGTAGAATTTAGAATCTTTAAATTTGGAGTAGGTTTTAGTTACCGTTATTACAGTAAAATGCAGAATATTGATAGAGCTTTCAATGATATTGAAGTTTTAACAAGCAATACGAGTCCTTATTTGTATCAAATTAAAGCGACAAACTATTGGAGAAGTCACAATGGATATAATATTTTCGATGCTAGAATCAGCTACAAAATCAATGAAAAGCAAAAAGTGTCTTTCATTTGCAACAATGTTTTTAATATAGATTATTCGTTACGACCACTTAAGATTGAGGCGCCACGAACGACTTCAATTCAATATGTTTATACTTTCTAAATGACTGACTTTTTGTCTTTTGAGTTTGGTTTTAACTGACAAAATTGCTGTTTGATTCAAAAAAAATGATTTGGTTCAGGATTTGACGAACTTTAGTAAATCAAAATTCTAAAAAAATGGATTTTAACAAATTTACTATCAAATCTCAAGAAGCGATTCAACAAGCGCAAAACTTGGCTGAATCGAATGGAAATGGCGCAATTGAAACAGGACATTTGCTGAAAGGTATTTTCTTGGTCGATCAAGATGTATTGCCTTATCTTCTTCAAAAATTAGCAATTAATTCTAAAAGCTTGGAATTGGTTGTTGACAAAATCATTCAAAGTTATTCCAAAGTTACCGGTGGACAAATGCATATTTCTCAACCAGTAGAAAAGGTTTTGAATCAAGCTTTGCTGGAAATGAAAACTTTCAACGATGAATTTGTTTCGATTGAAATCATGTTTTATGCATTATTGGATAGCACTGATGCCATTGGAAAATTCTTAAAAGACCAACAAATCACCAAATCAAAACTAAAAATTGCCATTATGGATTTAAGAAACGGACAAAATGTAACTTCAAATAGCCAAGAAGGAACCTATCAATCTTTAGAGAAATACGCCAAAAATTTAAATGAACTAGCCAAAGCTGGGAAATTGGATCCTGTAATTGGTCGCGATGACGAAATTCGCCGTGTACTTCAAATTCTAACAAGAAGAACGAAAAATAATCCAATTTTAATCGGTGAACCTGGAGTTGGTAAAACTGCCATTGCTGAAGGATTGGCGCATCGAATTGTAACGGGAGACGTTCCAGAAAATTTAAAGACTAAAATTGTTTATTCTTTAGACATGGGTTCATTGGTTGCTGGCGCCAAATACAAAGGCGAATTTGAAGAGCGTTTGAAAGCGGTCATCAAAGAAGTGACGCAAGCGGAAGGCGAAATTATTTTGTTTATCGATGAAATTCATACACTTGTTGGCGCGGGTGGAGGAGATGGTGCAATGGATGCGGCAAATATTTTAAAACCAGCTTTAGCGCGTGGTGAGTTGAGAGCAGTTGGTGCAACAACCTTGAACGAATATCAAAAGTATTTTGAAAAAGACAAAGCGCTTGTACGCCGTTTTCAAACTGTGTTGGTGGACGAACCAAGCACGGAAGATGCGATCTCTATTTTGCGTGGAATCAAAGAAAAATACGAAAATCACCATAAAGTTATTATCAAAGATGCGGCAATCATTGCAGCTGTAGAATTTTCTCAACGATACATTACAGAGCGTCATTTGCCTGACAAAGCGATTGATTTAATTGACGAAGCTGCTTCAAAATTGCGCATGGAAATCAATTCAAAACCTGAAGAATTGGATGAATTGGAAAGAAAAATTTTGCAATTAGAAATTGAAAAAGCGGCAATTATGCGTGAGCAAGATACCAAAAAGTTGGAAGGAATTGGCAAAGAATTGGCAAATCTGATTGAGCAAAGAGACGCTTTCAAAGCCAAATGGCAAGCAGAACGCGATGTGGTCGATGGAATTCAAAAAATGAAAGAAGACATCGAAAATTTCAAGATTGAGGCGGATAATGCTGAAAGAATGGGTGATTATGGAAAAGTAGCCGAAATTCGTTACGGTCGTATCAAAGATACTGAAGCAAAATTAGAAGAAGCCAAAGGAAAACTTTCAGGTATGCAATCGACTTCCAAAATGATCAAAGAAGAAGTGGATGTCGCCGAAATTGCAGATGTTGTATCAAAATGGACAGGAATTCCAATCTCAAAAATGATTGAATCTGAAGTTTCTAAATTACTGAAATTAGAAGATGAATTAGGGAAAAGAGTGGTTGGTCAAACAGAAGCAATTGGAGCCATTTCAGATGCGGTTAGAAGAAGCAGAGCTGGATTACAAGATGCTAAAAAACCAATTGGATCGTTCATTTTCTTGGGAACAACCGGAGTAGGGAAGACAGAATTGGCAAAAGCGTTGGCTGAATACTTATTCAACGATGAAAATGCCATGACCAGAATTGACATGAGTGAATACCAAGAAAAACATTCAGTGAGCAGATTGGTTGGTGCACCTCCGGGATATATCGGTTATGACGAAGGTGGACAATTGACAGAAGCCGTTCGACGTAGACCATATTCTATCATTTTGCTTGACGAAATCGAAAAAGCACATCCAGATGTATTTAATATTTTGTTACAAGTTTTGGACGATGGTCGATTGACCGACAACAAAGGACGAACAGTGAATTTCAAAAATACGATTATCATTATGACTTCTAATTTAGGTTCACACTTGATTCAAGAAACTTTTGACGGCGTCAAACCTGGTGAAGAAGATAGAGCGACTGAAAAAGCCAAAATGTTGGTGATGGAACTGTTGAAACAAACAATTAGGCCAGAATTTTTGAATCGAATTGATGAAACCATCATGTTTACGCCGCTTACTAAGGATAATTTGAGACAAATTGTACAAATTCAAATGAATCAATTGACCGAATTATTGAAAGAAAAAGACATTCATTTGCACGTGACGTCTGAAGCTTTTGATTGGATTGCAGAAGCAGGATACGACCCTCAATTTGGTGCAAGACCTGTCAAAAGAGTAATTCAAAAACAAGTCTTAAATGAGTTGTCTAAAGCTTTACTTTCAGGTACAATTGATACTTCGAAAACAGTGGTCATGGATATTTTCGATACGAAAATTGTTTTCAGAAAACCAATTACTGAAGCTGAAGAAGTATAAAGTCAAAATGTAACGGAGGTTTTTGATAAAATTATGTAACTTCGCATCCCTTTCCATTTGGAGAGGGATTTTTTTATTTTCAGAATGAAACTTTTTAGCTTAAACGCCGGAACATCTAGAGTTTTTGGACTCGATTTACTTCGATTTTTTGCCATCATTTTTGTTGTGGTTGGGCACAGCATGATTTTAGTCCCTAAGGATATTAAAAAACATGTGGTCAAGGAAGGTGAAAATTTGACAACAATATCTTATCAATACTACGTTGACAAAAATCTGATTTCCAGTTCTAATGAAAAACTAAATTTTGACAAACAAGCTGATACAATCAAAGTTTCTAAAGAAAAACCGACACGCGTAACCAAAGTTTTGAAAGCTGGACAAACGATTGATATTCCGGTTGATGGTAAATTTAGAAAGTATGTGAATGCGATTTTATTGGATGGAGTTGCGATTTTCTTTGTTTTAAGTGGTTTTTTGATTGGTGGGATTTTAATTAAAATGCTGGAACGAAATCCGCCATCGTTCTCATTATTACTAAATTTTTGGAATAGACGTTGGCTACGAACGTTGCCTATGTACCTAGTGATTTTAGTGATCTTGTTGGCTTTTGCCTTTTTTGTAAATCCTAAAATTTTCCCAGAATACTTTGGAAGATACTTCTTCTTTTTACAAAATTTCAACAATCGTCCAGAACATTTCTTTGGAGAATCTTGGAGTTTGTGTATAGAAGAATGGTTCTACTTTTTTATTCCTTTGATGCTTTTCGCAGGTTTGGTTTTGTTTAAAACAAAAGTGAGAACAATGTTTATTTGGGTGATTTCCATCGTGATTATTGGCGTGGTCGTTTACCGATACTACTTTTTTAATCAGGCTTCGATCCAAAGTGTTTTTCATAGTTTGAAAGATGGAAAACCATATTTAATGCTGGTAACAACAAGAATTGATTCAATCGTTTATGGAGTTTTAGCTGCTTTTGTGGCATTTTATTATCCTAAAGTTTGGCAAAGATGCAACAGTATTTTCTTGGTTTTGCTATCGCTTTATGTCTTGTATTATTTGAAGATGCATTACCAAAAAGAGTACATCATTTGGTCTCCATCCATTAATTCTATTTGCGTTATGATTATGTTGCCATTCTTGGCCAATTTAAAAACGATGAGGTTTAAAATCTTCAAATTCATTACGTTTATTAGTTTGATTTCTTATTCCATGTATCTGGTGAATTTGAGTTTGGTAATTCATATTTTAATCAAATTTGGTATGCATGGATTACTGAATGAAAAGTACATTCCAAGCGAAACTTGGTACATTGAATATGCTGTTTATTGGGCTTATGTGATTGGTCTTTCATTCATTTTCTACAGATTTATTGAAATTCCTTTCATGAACATGAGAAAGCACGAAAAATAATTTTTCATCATTATCAAAACTTGGTAGCATGTCAAAGAGAAAACTTCTTCTTCTTTTTTTAATAGCGTTTTCACAGACATTCGCTCAAAAAAATGATTCTATTTTTATTAGAAAAATTTATGATCAAGCTTTGTCATTTGGTCATTCTTATGAAGATTTAAGAAGTTTGTGTAAAGATGTTGGCGCAAGATTATCAGGATCTTCTCAAGCTGAAATGGCAGTTGAATGGGGGAGAAACAAATTGCAATCTTACAATTTCGATAAAGTTTATTTGCAAGAAATTCAAGTTCCACATTGGGAACGAGGAACAAAAGAAAGCGCTTGGATAAAAACCAAGGAAGGAAAATTGATTTCTCTGAAAATCTTGGCTTTGGGTGGTTCTGTTGGGACAAATGGCACATTGAGAGCAGAATTGGTCGTTTTTCGCTCGCTAGATGACTTGAAGAAAGCAAAAGAATCGGATGTTACAGGGAAAATAGTACTGCTAAATCAGCCTTTCGACGAAAAAATGATCAACACCTTTAAGGCGTATGGCGCATGTTACCCAATCCGCGGTGACGGTGCTGTTGAAGCTGCAAAATTAGGTGCTGTTGGAGTTGTTGTCCGTTCGCTAGGTTCTTCGCAAGATTTGCATCCACATACTGGTTCAATGCATTATGATGACAATGTGAATAAAATTCCTGCTGCAGCAATTGCAACTGAACAAGCTGATTTGCTAGATGATTTATCGAAAAAGGAAAAGCTTGAATTTATTTTTGAATTGGATTGTAAATCGCTTCCTGATGTCAAAAGTTACAATGTGATCGGTGAAATCACTGGCACAGAATTCCCCAATGAAATTATCACTTTTGGTGGTCATTTAGACTCCTGGGATGCTGGCGAAGGCGCACATGATGACGGTGCTGGAATCATACACAGTATCGAAGCACTAAGAATATTGAAAGCATTGAATTTCAAACCAAAACATACTTTGCGTGTGGTGCTTTTTATGAATGAAGAAAATGGCAACAAAGGAGGTTTGACTTATGCGACGTGGTCGAAAGAAAGAGGCGAAAAACAAATCGCTGCTTTGGAAAGTGACCGAGGAGGTTTTGCACCAAGAGGATTTAGTTGTGATGGAAGTAACGAACAAGTTGCTCTTTTGCAATCATTTGAAGAAAAATTTGAACCTTATGAATTGCATGTTTTTGAAAAAGGATACGGTGGTGTAGACATCAATCCATTAAAAAATTCATTTGAAGGTATTCCACTTTTTGGATTTGTTCCAGATTCTCAAAGATATTTCGATTTTCATCATGCTGAAAGTGATGTTTTTGAGTCTGTTAATAAAAGAGAACTAGAATTGGGCTGCGCAGCAGTAAGTTCAATGATTTATTTATTAGATTCTTACGTTAAATAATTGCTCAAAAAATATGTTTTTAGTATTATTTGCATGTTAAGGTGTTGATAAAATCCAAAAACTTGATTTTTAAAATCCATTAAAATTTCGTAATTTTGTGGCATAAAATGGTGAAGTAATACGATTTAGTATTATAAAAAACGAACATTTATGGCACAAGACATTTTTGACAAAATCAGAAAAAACAGAGGTCCGATCGGACAATACTCCAAAGGAGTTCACGGGTATTTTACTTTCCCGAAATTAGAAGGTGAATTAGGTAACAAAATGATTTTCCGTGGAAAAGAGTGCTTGGTTTGGTCTTTGAATAACTATTTAGGTTTAGCAAATCATCCAGAAGTTCGTGAAGCTGATGCAAAAGCAGCAGAGCAATATGGTATGGCTTATCCAATGGGTGCTCGTATGATGACAGGTCAAACCAGTGAACATGAGAAATTAGAAAATGAATTGGCTGAATTCATGGGAATGGAAGATTGTATCCTATTGAATTTCGGTTACCAAGGTTGTGTTTCTGCGATTGATGCTTTGGTCGATAGAAATGATATCATTGTTTACGATAGTGAATCTCATGCATGTATCATGGACGGAATGCGTTTGCATGCGGGAAAACGATTTGTTTTTCAACATAATGACATGTCGAGTTTTGACAAACAAATGAAAAACGCAACTGCTTTAGCTGAAAAAACTGGAGGAGGAATCATGGTGATTACTGAAGGAGTTTTCGGTATGGCAGGTGATCAAGGGAAGATTAAAGAAATCGTTGAATTCAGAAAATCAGGAAAATATAATTTCAGACTTTTTGTTGATGATGCGCATGGATTTGGAACGTTGGGAGAAACTGGTCAGGGTGCTGGTGAATTCCAAGGTGTTCAAGATGAGATTGATGTTTTGTTTGGAACATTTGCTAAATCGATGTCTTCTATCGGTGGATTTATTTGTGCTGAAGAAAGTATCATCGAGTATTTGAGATATAACATGAGATCTCAAATGTTTGCCAAAGCATTGCCAATTACACTTACCATTGGTGCACGTAAACGTCTAGAGCTTTTGAGAACGAAACCAGAATTGAAAAATAAATTGTGGGAGGTAACAAATGCGTTACAAACAGGATTCAAAGATGCTGGTTTTGACATTGGTGCTACAAATTCGCCTGTAACTCCAGTTTTCATGAAAGGTTCATTGGCGGAAGCTACAAATTTAACTTTCGACTTGCGTGAAAACTACAATATCTTTTGTTCAATTGTGATTTATCCAGTTGTACCGAAAGATGTAATTATGTTGAGAATTATTCCAACTGCTGCGCATACTTTGGAAGATGTTAGTTACACAATTGAAACTTTCAAAACGTTGAAAAGTAAATTGGATTCTGGAGCTTACAAATCTGATGAATTAGCAACTGTAGAAGTAGACAATAAAAAAGCATAAGATCTTTTTTAATATATATTGAAAGCCCGATTTATCGGGCTTTCTTTTTGTTTTACCTTTTTGAAGAATGAAAAGGTTTAGGCTTTTTTGCTATTTTTGAATTATGAAAAATCTATTTAGTTTTCTGTTTTCAATCCTTAGCATTTGTGTTTTTTCGCAAGAGAAAACCAAGATCGCGAACCTTGAAATCCCTTTTCGAGATTCCAATTCAATCCTCATTCATCATGCTGCTTACAGTTTGGAATATTCTGAAAAACACGAACAGGCATATTGGGTAGCTTATGAGTTGACAAAATCTGAAACAGAGAAAAAATTTGAACGAACGGATAAATTTATTGCAGATCCAAAAGTTTCCACAGGAACTGCAAATGCTGATGATTACGCTAAATCTGGCTATGACCGCGGACATTTAGCGCCTGCTGGAGATATGGGATGGTCTGAAAAATCTATGGTGGAATCTTTTTATTATAGTAATATGAGTCCGCAATTACCTGGTTTTAACCGCGGAATTTGGAAACGATTGGAGGATTTGGTAAGAGACTGGGCAGTGGAAAACGAATCAATTTATGTTGTTACTGGACCAATTCTTAAAAAGGAACTCCAAGCTATTGGAGCAAACAAAGTTTCAGTGCCTGAAAAGTATTATAAAGTAGTTTTAGATTATAAGGAGCCTAATTTAAAAGCAATTGCATTTGTTTTACCAAACGAATCCTCAAAAGAATCTTTGACAAAATACGTCGTTTCCATAGACAGCGTAGAAAAATTGACTGGAATAGATTTCTTTCCAAAGTTGGAGGATAAAGAAGAAGTAAGAATAGAAAAAACGGTTTGTATATCTTGTTGGACTTGGAATGTTGAAGTTCCAAGTTCAAATTCAACCACTAAATCTACCGTAAAGAAAACTGTACAATCAGAGGAAAGATTGAAAATTTCAGTTCAATGCAAAGGAACGACGAAAGCTGGCAATCGATGTAAAAATAAAACCTTGAATGCGAGCGGGAAGTGTTATTTGCATGAAGATCAATAATTTTTAATAAAAAGTCAGTTTTAATATATTTCGAGCGTAACAATTGTTAGTAACTATCGTAATGGTGTTAATAACATTGAAATCATGAAGTATTTTTCATTATTTATTGGTCTATTTACTTGCGTTGACGCGTTTTCAGCCAGTGTAGAAAAAAAATATACACAAGAAGAATATGTTTCAAATTGGAAAAGTGTTGCTATTGGTCAAATGATTCAATATAAAATTCCTGCGAGTATAACTATGGCTCAAGGAATATTAGAAAGTGGCAATGGAAATTCAATGTTAGCTCAACAAGCAAACAATCATTTTGGAATCAAATGTCACAATTGGACTGGTGAAAAAATTTACATTGATGATGACCAAAAAGGTGAGTGTTTTAGAAGTTATTCTTCAGCCAACGAATCTTTTGAAGACCATAGTAAATTTTTAACTGAAAGAACAAGATATTCAAGTCTTTTTAATTTAAAATCAAATGATTACAAAGGTTGGGCGCAAGGTTTAAAAGATGCTGGATACGCTACTAATCCAAGATATCCCCAATTATTGATTGATTTGATTGAAAGATTGAAATTAAATGAATTTGACGAAGTGGGGTCAGAAACGGCCAATCCAACTGCTTTGTTAGCGAGTTCAAACACTAAAATTACTGAGGGACAGCACACTGTAGTTTTACACAAAAACAAGATTAAATATATTGTAGCTAAAAAAGGGGATACTTTTTATAGAATCTCCAAGGAATTTTCAGTTGGATTATGGCAACTCTATAAATACAATGATTTTGGTGACAAAAAAGATGTGCTTGAAGAGGGTGATATCATTTACTTGCAACCAAAAAGAAGAAGGTCAAAATCTACAGAAACATTTTCAGTGAATAATCCATTGTCTTTAAGAATGATTTCTCAATTAGAAGGAATCAAATTGGAGTCATTGATGGATAAAAATAATATTTCCTCACCAGATGAGCTTTTGCCAAGAGGTGAGAAAATTGTCCTCAAATAAGTCGATTCGATCTCGATTTGCTACGAAAGTAGAGAGGAATTTAGTTTGTTGTTGTTTGTTTGAAGAGTCTTCTAGCGGAGACTCTTCATTATTTTCGGCCGTTTTGATTTCTCAATACAGAAAAATTAACATTTAGGATTCCAAGAATTTATTATCTTTGTTTACGCTTAAGTATTGATTTTTGAAACCATTAAGATATTTTTGAACAGTACATATTTGTCAAGATTATGAAGCCATCTACAGAATTATTTAAACTTGTTAAATCTTTAAGTAAATCAGAAAAGCGATTTTTTAAGTTGACTTCTTCGTTACAATCAGGGGATAAAAATTATTTAAAGATTTTTGATGCAATTGAAAAACAACAAGTTTACAATGAAGAGGCACTGAAAATTGAGTTTAAAAATGAAACTTTTATCAAACACCTTCCTTCTGAAAAAAACCACCTTTATAAACTTATATTGAAAAGTTTGCGTTCTTTTTATAGCGAGCAATCAATCAGTAGTTTACTAAAGCAGGAAATCAAAAATGTAGAGATATTGTTTAACAAAGCGCTCTACAAAGAATGTGAAAAATTTGTAAGCCGTGCCAAAGAAATAGCTGCTGATCATGAAAAATTCTATTACTGGTATGAATTAATCGCTTGGCAAAAGAAATTACTTGAGGAAGCTTATGAGGAGGGAGAATTTTCGACGAATTTAGATGATTTGGTGGAGGAAGAAGAAATGGTAATTGCCAAACTTCGAAATTTAGCGGAATATCAAGTAGTTTATTCTAAAATTAATTTAATTTTCCGAAGTGGAGGATTTACTCGAAATGAACAAGAACGAAAAGTAGTTGATTCCATAGCTGATTATCACCTAATCAAAGGAAAAAATACTGCAATTTCTACTAGAGCTACATCGATGTGTTATTACATCAAAGGTTTGTGTGCTGCAACAACTAGAAACTATGAAGACAGTTTTCAGTTTTTTAATAGAACCAGACAAATATTAGAGAATAATCCAAAAATAATGGAAGATTCACCACAAAGATACGTGATGACACTTTTTCATTTACTGAGATGTTATATAGATAATTATGATTTTGAAAATGCCCAAAAATCAATTCAAGATTTGCGCGCATTGGTTGGTAAGAAAGGGTTTAATTCAGTAGATATTACAGTTAGAATTTTTGCAAATTGTTACAATCAGGAACTGAATTTATTACATTCAATGGGAGAAATGCAAAAAGCCGTTGATTTGATTCCAGAAATCGATCATGGAAAATTGGCTTTTCAAGATAAGATTAGCAAAGAACAAGAAGTTATTTTATTGTATAATAAAGCCTATAGCTATTTTGGAATAGGTGATTACAAAAAGGCTTTATCATTCATTAATGAAGTTTTAAACGATAATGAGCAAAATTTAAGACAAGATATTTATAGTTTCAGTCGATTGTTGAATTTGGTACTTCATTATGAGTTAGAAAATTATGATTTTTTGGAGTACGTAATTAAATCAACCAATAGATACTTATCTAAATATGAGCGCGATTACAAAATCGAAGATGTTTTGATTAAGTATATTAGAAAGTTATCTAAAGTTTCAAGCCCAAAAGCTTCACAAGAAATTTTTGTAGCAATGAATAAGGAAGTGAATATTTTGATGCAAGATCACCAAGAACGTGTTGTTTTGGAGTTTTTCAATATTGAAGCTTGGATTGATAGTAAAATTAACAAGACATCTTTTTCAGAATCAGTACAAAAGTGCTTAAAAAGTAAGGTTGTAGCAGATAACTAGTCCTTGCGTGATTGATGATATTTGAGCTCTGCTCTCAGCGAAAGCATAATAGTTGTAATTTTTTGTTTGGTATTTGTAGGCAATGTCAAATGTGCTTCTTTTGAATTTAATTCCTCCTCCAACACTGTAAATCGTGCTTCCAGAAGTGCCGTTTGATGCATCTTTGGAATAGGGTTGAGGGTAAAATGCATAGCCTCCGCGAATAAAATACTGTGATTGAAAAACAATTTCTCCACCAACCCTGATATTGATTACTGACCTTAACAATTGGTCCGCTTCCTCGTTTTGATATTTGTAATCATTTGCCTCCGGTGCGAAATTGACGTCTTTCGTTGATTTCAAATTTGCCCATTCATAATTAAGATATTCTAGATCTACATTGATACATCCATGCGTACCAAAAACAAACCCCATAGATCCAATCAATTTCGTTGGTGTTCTTAGTCGGTATTTGTAATTGCCAGTGGGTTTTGTGCCCGTTGGAAGTGCATAAATTGTGTCATTTTGGTAGGTAGTCATATCTGCAGACCATTCATCAGCTAAATTGTAAAATGTGGGTGTATGAATACTTAAACCCAGCCGCATAGCATCAAAAGGAAGGTAAATCATTCCTATTTTTAGATTGTTTCCGCTCCCTTTGGTACTCAAGTTGTACTCGTAATTAAATGAATCGAGAGAAAGTGAAGCATTTTCAAGTTTTTCTCTGTGAATGAATTGTTCAGTGTATCGAATTGTTCTTATTCCCCAATTGATTCCTAAATAGAGTTTATTGATATAATTTGTACTAAAAGAAAAAGTATATTCAGAAATACCTCCTTTGGTATCAATCGAACGATTGTGCTCCATTGTGTCATTGGCAGTTAATCTAGGAAGATAACTGCCATTCATACCAGGGTCAATGGCATAAGTTTCCCATGCCAATGCTGTTGAAAATGGAGAAAATTGTTCTGGAGATAAACCATAACCGTCTGAAGCAAAAATATCCAGAAGAGAATTATACAATTTTCCTTTGTAATTTAGATTGTTTGTAAAATTATCGACTCTGTTATAACTGAAACCAATTTGATTGTATAAAAAACCCTTGTTTTTGGCAGAGACATCGTTAACAATTACAATTCCTATATTAGATGGACGCACTGGTGATTTGGATGATTCTGTTGTTGTTCCTTCAAAAAAGTTACTATTTCCAATGTGGTTAAAATTTAATCCCATATTAAATTGATTGGAAGAAAATCTCCCATAACCAGCAGGGTTAATTAATGATGTACTGATGTCTGCTCCCAAAGCGCCAAAAGAACCAGCCATTGATTCAAAGCGCGCGCTTCCTTGTAGTTGTACGTTTGAATATCTTACTAAATCAACTACATTTTGACTAAAAGTAGAAGACAATGTAATAAAAAAAATAAAAGTTAAGAAGAACTTAGACATTTGAAATCGAAATCAATTAGAGTAACTTTAAAATAGAATTATCTTCTTCCTCCGCCAGATGAGCCTGAGGAGGGGCGAGAAGATGATCCTCCTCCGCTACTAGTACCACCTCTGCTTTCACTCCCAGAAGAGGTGCCAATAGTACCTGATCCAGAATTTCTATTTGAAGGCGCTGTGATTCCTCCAGAATTTCTTGGTGAAGTTGAACCACTTGAACCATTATTTATTCCACTGAAACCATTGTTACCTCTTGACGATGAACCTATTGAGCTACTTCCTCTTGAGCTATTTGATATTCCACCTTGAGTTCTTCCAGGTCTAGAAAAATCAGCATTCTCATTCGTTCTTGTAGTTATATCTGTCTGTCTAGAAGGATTACTTCGCGACATTACCGTTTCTTTACCAACTGGTTTAACAATTGTCCCTGAACCCAACGTGTTCGAACTTGAGATAGGAGAAGTGGTGCTTTTAAGCGTTCCAGGAATATTTAATCTTGTGATTACACCGCCACCGCCAATGCTTCCCCTTGGACCGCTATGATGATTTGAATTAGAATTACCAGAGCCACCACCGTTGTTATTGTTGGTATTCCAATTATTGTTGTTATTGTTCCAACCATTGTTATTATTCCATCCAAAGTTATTTCCATAATAATTATTGTTGTAAAAACTTGAATAATAACCATGGTTGTAGTAATTGTAATAATTGCCGTAACCACCGTAAAATGGATTTCCAAAATAAGGATTCATATAACTCCAACCAAAACCTGGATAATAAGCCCAATTAGAACCATACATTTGATATGGATTGTAACCAAATGGTTGTGGACGATATCCTATTCCTTGCATGAAGAAGGGATCGAAATTATTCATTCCGCCTCCAGCAGAATAACTTACGTTATTATTATTCCTATCTTTCTTATACTTGTAGGCACTGTAGTTTGTTTCATCATCCAAAGATTCTCCAACAGGAATTTGGGAGCTTTTCACTAAATAAACATCGTCATCTGGAGTATCGGAAATACTTGCACAAGAATTTAAAATCAGCGATGATAAAGCAAATAATGATAATGGAAATAAATTTTTCATGATAGGTACATTTAAAACTTAATTATAAAGATAATCTTTATTTCTACATTTGCATAAATTTTAACCTTATTTTAAGGTTTTTCAAACACAAAATTCAATAACAGCAATGGCAAAGAACACAACAAGAGCTGAAGATTATTCAAAATGGTACAATGATTTAGTGAATCGCGCTGGCTTGGCTGAAAATTCAGGAGTTAGAGGATGCATGGTAATCAAACCTTATGGATTTGCAATTTGGGAAAAAATCCAAGCACAATTGGACATCATGTTCAAAGAAACTGGACATCAAAATGCTTATTTCCCCTTGTTTATACCGAAAAGTTTATTCGAAGCAGAAGAAAAAAATGCAGAAGGTTTTGCCAAAGAATGCGCTGTTGTAACTCATTACAGATTAAAAACAGATCCTACAGATAAAACAAAATTAATCGTTGATCCAGAGGCTAAATTGGAAGAAGAACTAATCGTTCGTCCTACAAGTGAGGCAATTATCTGGAATACTTATAAAGGTTGGATTCAATCATACAGAGATTTACCATTGTTAATTAATCAATGGGCAAATGTTGTCCGTTGGGAAATGAGAACGCGTTTATTTTTAAGAACTTCTGAGTTTTTATGGCAAGAAGGGCATACCGCTCATGCAACAAAAAGCGAAGCAATTGCAGAAGCTGAACAAATGTTGGATGTATACACCGAATTTACTGAAAATTGGATGTCAATGCCAGTGATTCGAGGAAAGAAAACAGAAAGCGAAAGATTTGCTGGTGCAGACGATACTTATTGTATTGAAGCAATGATGCAGGATGGAAAAGCATTGCAAGCTGGTACTTCGCATTTTTTAGGTCAAAATTTCGCGAAAGCCTTTGATGTAAAATTTGCTGATAAAGATGGTAAATTAGAGCATGTTTGGGCAACTTCATGGGGTGTTTCTACCCGTTTGATGGGTGCTTTGATTATGACGCACTCTGATGATGAAGGTTTGGTTTTGCCTCCAAAATTGGCTCCAATTCAGGTTGTTATAGTTCCGATTTATAAATCTGCCGAAGAATTAGAACAAGTTTCTATCAAAGCAAATGAATTAGTTCAAAAGTTGAAAGCATTGGGGATTTCTGTGAAATTTGATGACGATGACAATCGCCGACCAGGATGGAAATTTGCTGAATATGAAACTAAAGGTGTTCCAGTAAGAGTTGCACTTGGTCCAAGAGATTTAGCTGAAGGAAAAGCGGAAATTGTAAGGAGAGATACCAAAGAAAAATCAATTGTTGCATTTGATGGAATTGAAAATTTGATTGCTCAATTGATGATTGATATTCAAGAAAACTTGTTCAATCGCGCAAAACAATTTAGAGCCGAAAATATTCAAAAGGTTGATTCTTATGATGTTTTCAAAGAGAAAATCGAAAAAGAAGGAGGTTTTTATTTGGTTCATTGGGATGGAACAGCAGAGACAGAAGCATTGATTAAGTCTGAGACACAAGCTACAATTCGCTGTATTCCATTAGATTCAGTAGAAGAAGATGGTAAGTGTATGGTTACTGGGAAACCTTCGAAACACCGCGTTGTCATAGCAAAAGCATATTAGTTCTTAAAGTTTTGTAAATAATTTTGGCTTTGGGTATTATTTAGACAATAAATTTTATTTTAGCATAAAATAAAGATATATGCAGGAAGTTGAAAGAAATACAATTTTAGATTTGTTATCGGCAAAATCGGCTCTAAAACAGGATGTTTATCAAGATACACAGAAAGTTTTTGTTGATCTAAAAAGGGTTTTAAGTGACGAAGTTCATTCTCTAAAATCTGAGATTAAGGATGAAAGAATTCGCATGCAATACATTGATAAAGGCGAATTTGAATCACAGGTGTTTGTGGGAAGTGACTTATTGCTTTTTCACATGCATACAAATATTTTTTTATTACCAGATTCTCATCCTTTTTGGCAATTGGATTACTTAAAGAATAATCCAAATAATGGTTATTTTGGAATAATTTACATTTATAATTTTTTAGCTCAATCGTTCATTCAAGGAAGAATGGAAGATCCGGGATATTTGATAGGTAGGATTTTTATCAATTGTGAAGGACATTTTTTCATTGAAGGAAAAGGACCACTGGGATCGGGGTTTCATGAATTGACAGAAAACGTGATTTCAGATGAAAATCTCAGGCAAATTATTTTAACTTCTTTTGCTTATGCAGTTGATTTTGATTTGTTAACACCTCCTTTTGAAATAGTATCTCAAATTAATGTTAGACAAATCAAGGCCATAAGTTCAAATTTATCTATGCAAACAGGTAAACGTCTAGGATTTAAGTTTGAAAAAGAAGAAAACGATTTTTTTTAATTTTTTTTGTTTCAATATTTGCTATATCAGAAATTAGATATATATTTGCACTCCAAAAATCAACAAAAGATTTGATTTGGCCCATTCGTCTAGTGGTTAGGACGCCAGGTTTTCATCCTGGAAACAGGAGTCCGATTCTCCTATGGGCTGCAAAGAAAATAAACGTTCTTTACACAAATTTTTGGCCCATTCGTCTAGTGGTTAGGACGCCAGGTTTTCATCCTGGAAACAGGAGTCCGATTCTCCTATGGGCTGCAAGAACATAAGTTCAAATAACTTAAATAAAAAACAATCATGGCGAATCATAAGTCAGCTAAAAAAAGAATCAGATCAAACGAAGCGAAAAACCTTCGTAACAAATATCAACACAAAACAATGCGTAATGCTGTTAGAAAGTTGAGAGCTTTAACTGTGAAAAGTGAAGCTGAAACATTGTTTCCAGTTGTATCAGCAATGATCGACAAATTGGCTAAACGCAATGTGATTCACAGTAACAAAGCATCAAACCTTAAATCTGGTTTGGCTGTTCATATCAACAAAATTTAATTCATTTTTGAATTGATGAAGGGGGTTTTTACCCCCTTTTTTTGTTCTATACCTTTCCATTTTCAAATTATATTTTTACATTTACAAGTGTTAAAAATCTTTTTGTATTCTTTTTTCATGTTTCCATTTGTTGTCATGGCACAACAAAACGTTCTTTTCATTAAACAAGATACATTGAAAATTACCAATAGAACCGGCGGGAATGCGATAGATTCACTTGATTGGTATCACGTTGGAAATTTTACGCTAAATCCTGGCGGTCCAGCAAATAATCCGTTTGGATATTCAGGATCAGATTATTTGAATGTAACAAGCATTTTTCAAAATCAACTTCAATTACCTAAAAAACTTAAAAGTACTTTTACAGCATTGCCTCATCTAGGTTTTACTTATTCTTTTGGGTCTGGAAGTTTACAGTATTTAAATGCAGAATATCAGCAAACGTTTAAGAAAAATACGCATTTAAATATTGTTTACAATCGAAATTCAATTACTTCAGGTAAAGGTTTTATGCGAAATAATAGCTTTGCCAATGATGCTTTTCAATTTTTGATTGATCATAAAGGAAAGCGTTATAGTAATTTGGTTTATTTTGACTTTATCAAATCAGAGCGTGCGTTAAGTAGTGGAATTCGAACAGATACACTGATTGAAATTTATGGATTAGATTTTACGCCTGTTTTTAAGGAGAATGCGCAATCAGTTAGTCGAAACTTACAATTTGGTTCGCAACATCTATTCGCTGTCAATTCTGATTCGCTATTACAGCACGGATTTGTTTATAAGAACAAATGGAGTATTCAAAATCGTGTTTATACTGAAGTTGATACAATTTATAGCTTGTATAATCAGCTAAATATCGATTCAAATGAAACAAGAGATCAATTTCAATTAGCTAGAATTAATAACGCTGGAGGATATTTTTTCAAAACATCTAAAATTAAAGTTGAAGCTCTTGTTCAGCACGGATATTGGAGATTTCAAAATTTAGGAGTCAATCGCGATACAAATGAGCTTGAATTTCAAGGGAATGTTGCGTTTGATTTGGGGGAATTGCATATTCAAAATGAATTTAGCTTAAATCTTTTGGGTGCCGTTGGTGAATGGTCTGAAAAAGCTGTAGCTAGTTTTAAAACGGAGAAAATTCAGCAATACGCGAGTTTTTCGACGCAAGCTACATTGCCGTCCCCATTTATTAGACAGTATTTCGCTAACAATCATCAGTGGAAATTAAAGCCAATTGAAACACAAGGGAAAACGGTATTTGATTATCAAGTACATTTTCCAAAATGGGCAAATTCTTCTGTTGGTTTTGGGTTTAGAAATTTGAAAAACAACTATTTCTATGTTGATTCTATCTGGAGAAATGATACACTGGGTTCGATCAGTTTGTTTTCATTGAATCTTAGAAGTAATTTGAAATGGAAAGTGCTTCATTGGCAACCACAAGTGATCTTAAATTCAAGTCCGTCAAATTTTGGTTTTCTTCCGCAATTTGATTTGCGCAGTAAATTATTTTTCAATAAAAGACTCTTTAAAGCGAAAAAATTAGATTTTGTTTTGGGTGTTGATCTCAGGTATCAAGCGAACTACCAAATGCTCAATTACGATGTTACTTTGGATTTGTATCGTTTACCAACGCAAAATGTCAGCCATAAAGCCATGTTTGAATTGGATTTCTTCACCGGTATTCAAATTGACGAATTCAGATTTTACTTCAAATTTGAAAATATAGACTATTTCTGGAATAAGCAAACAAATTTGCAGCAAATCGGATACCCAATTTCACCAACCATTATCAGGTTAGGTTTCACTTGGGATTTTTTCAATTGAATTTCTTTAAATTAGCCCTTATTTCATTTCTAAGGCGTGCAAAGCGAATGAAGCAAGCCAATGTTCACCTTCATAGTTTCCGTCTGTTATTGCTCCAATAGAATAGTTGAAATGCAAATCTGCAATTGTTTTTAGATGACCAAATTCTTTAGGGTAGGTTTTTGCCAAGGAGTAAAAACACCAAGCTCTGCTAAAATTCAATCCATCTAAGTGCACCAAATGTCCATCTTCACGGTCTGAAACTTTGGCTGTTTCCCAATTGAATGATTTGTCAAATATGGGTTTTGCGAATTTTTTAGCCCATGAAATGAATTCATCTTTTGGTAAAATTTGTTGCATCAAATACAACTCTTCCATGCAAGGGGATAAAAAGTCTGTTCCGCTGGGTTCCCAGGAGAAGGGGCAGTCCACATCGTTGATAAAGAATCTCTTAGATTGATCCTGAATGGCTAACATCAAACTGTCATTTTTGGAAAATTGCGCATATTCATAAGCCAATGAAAGTCCAAATGCGGTATTTGAATGTGTTCCAACTCTTTGTGGATAAACCAATCTGGGTAAGAATTCGATGTAGCGTTCAACAATTAAGTTACTTAAAGGTTTGAGGTTTTCAGCCAATTCACGAGCGTATTCCTGATTTGATTTTTCTAATTCGAGTTGCAATTTTAGTAACCAAGCCCAACCATAAGTGCGTTCAAACGATTTTTCATGTTTTTTGTTTAAATAGTCGATTTCCGCCTGAATATTCGCTTTCGAAAGATTGATTTGCAGTTTTTGAATAATTTCTTTTCTGTTTTCCAATGCAGGGAATTTGTTGAGAAGAAAAACCAATGACCAATGACCATGAACTGACGAGTGCCAATCGAAGCAACCATAAAATGCCGGGTGCAATTGAATAGGGGAAAGCAGTTCTGACGAGTCATTCAAAAGTTGATTGAGCTTGTTTGGGTATTCTTTGTGCAAGCATTTGAGGGGAAGCTTGGATAAATTGTTCGCGATTGTGATATTTAATTCATCATTTTGCGCACTGATAGCAGAAATAAAAATGGAATTTATAAAAGTAAAAAACAATAGATTGAATTTTTTCATGTCAGTTAAATTTTGATTTCCTAAAGTTAAAATATTCTTCCCTATTAACAGTAGATTATAGTTTTTTTAAAATTAAATAGTTAGTCTTTAAGTGATGTTTGTGATTTTCCATTATTCCCTTTATTTTACTTTAAGCAAAATAGTTTAATATTCTGTTTATGATTGTTTTAACGTTAAAATTTACTATTAATTAATTGTTTAGTTTTAATAATTATATTTTACTTTAATTAACGTTATTTATTTTATTGTATTATAGTGTTTTAATTTTATTATTTAAGTAAAAATAGGTTTTAAAAATTTAAATTAAATAAATAGTTTTAAATTGTAATTTCACAATGTTTTTTTAATCAAATTTTTCTCTGATTTTAGATTTTAAGAAACAAATATTGTTAGATTTTCAATAGATTTGAATAAGTTAATTACCTTTATTTCAAAATTAAAAATTATGAAATGGTTAGCAAGTCTACTTTTGTCTCTTTTGGTATTTTGTTCTTTTGGACAAGATGAAGAATCCGAAACCGAAGAAACAAATACAGAAGTTCCTACTAGTATGGAATTAGGATTTGATGGTTATTTAGGCGCATCTAATTTTGGTGGTTCTGGTGGAATTGGAGCTAAATTTGGTTATAAGGTAAATGAAAATTTTATCATGGGACCTTCAGTGAGAGTGCAGAGAACTTGGTCTAATAACATTGGTCAGAAGTTTGGTTATACTATTTATGGTGGCGGACTTTGGGCTCATGCGAGATTTGGAAATTATCTCTTTGCGGGCGCTGAGTTTGAAATGTTAAAAAGCCCACTAAACTATATTTTCATAAGCAATCAAAGAACATGGGTTCCGACTTTATTTTTTGGCGGTGGATTTTCGCGAGAATTTAATAAATCAGTAAGAATAAATGCCGGGGTATTTTATGATATTATCAATAACCAAAATAGTCCATTTAGATTGAGTTATTTTATGAAAAAAGCAAATGGAACGTTGATTCCGGTGATTTATAGAATCGGTTTCTTTTTTCCGATAAATTAAAAAAGGCCTGAAAATATATTTTCAGACCTTTCAATTTTCTATTTAAGTCGTTTTACATCAACATTCCACCACAAACGTGTATTGTTTGACCAGTAACGTAAGAAGACATATCAGAAGCCAAGAAAACAGTAACATCAGCAACATCTTTTGGACTTCCACCTCTTTTCAAAGGAATTAAATTTCTCCAATCTTGAACCACTTTTTCGTCAAGTGCAGCGGTCATTTCAGTTTCGATGAATCCTGGAGCGATCGCGTTACATCTGATATTTCTTGATCCAAGTTCTTGTGCGATTGATTTTGTGAAACCAATCAAACCTGCTTTGGATGCTGCATAATTGGATTGACCAGCATTTCCGCTGACTCCAACAACTGAAGACATATTGATTATTGAACCTTTTCTGGCTTTTAACATCGGTTTTTGTACCGCTTTTGTCAAATTAAACGCAGATTTCAAGTTGGTATTGATAACATCATCCCATTGTTGTTCGGTCATTCTCATCAACAAAGTATCGCGTGTAATTCCTGCATTATTGATTAAAACATCAACAGTTCCGAAAGTTTCAACAACTGAATCAACCAAAGTTTGTGCTGCATCAAAATTTCCAGCATCTGATTTGAATCCTTTGGCTACGCCGCCATTTGCAGTTAATTCTTTTTCTAAAGCAAGTGCTTTTTCTTCAGATGAAATGTAAGTAAATGCAACGATTGCTCCTTGATTTACGCATTCCTCAGCGATTGCTTTTCCAATTCCTCTCGAAGCTCCTGTAATTAAAACTACTTTGTCTTGTAATAATTTCATAATTGTTTTTTTTATTAGAATGAAATTTAATTTTTCAATTATATAAAATCATTCTTTTTTTTTCAAATATACATAATTCATTTAAAGTGCCTGAATTGAAAAGCAAAAACACTCAAAAATTACCCTGTTTTTTTGGTTGTTTCGAAATTTCTAACAAACAAAAAAGCCATCATCCGAAGACAATGGCTTTCTAGGTAGTGTATTGTTATTTCTTATTTCACAATTGATTTGCTCAAAATTCCTTCTTTGCTAGAAATCAAGATTGTATATTTTCCTTTTGAAAGTTCATTCGAATTCAATTGAATCGCATTTGAATTTTGAATATTTGTGTTCAAAATGTTTCGTCCTGCAATATCAAATAAACTTACTGTGTAGTCACTAGTTGCTTTCATTTGAATATTCAATTCATCATTGAATGGGTTTGGATAAATCAACGCTTCAATTGTCTCAATATCATTTAATCCCGCGGATGCGTTGTAATAAATTTGATCTGTTGACGTGAAATAGTTACCTAATGATTTTCCTGGGCAATATACAGCTAAACCAAGAGAATAAACACCATTTCCAGCAACCAAATTGTAAGTTTGAGCGATGTAGCTAATTGAATCTACTTGGTCAATTGCCCAAATAACAGTTACAACATTTCCTGAGAATGAATAACTTGAAATGTAAACAGAATCAATTCCATTGTAATTCAATTGGCAATTTTCTTGCAATTGTGTCATTAAAGAATCCACAGACAATGAATCACCATAAGTATTATTGTTGTAGTTATTAGAAGGGTTGGAAATGATGAAGTTTACGTTCAATGAATCACCATTTGCATCAGCTATCGTTGCGGTATAAATTCCTTGGCAAAGTCCAGAAAAATATCCTGTCGTTGAAATTTGTCCATTTGATAAAATGATTTCGAATGGCATTGCAGCATTTGTTTGGAAATCAACAATTCCATCACAAACACCATCTGCAGAAACGTCAGTCGGATATGGATAAACGTACAATGAATCTGTATTATTCAAAGACGAATCTACAACAGTTCCTGTTAGAGTCAGTTGGCAACCATTTGCATCCACAATGTTTACTGTGTATGTTGAATTTGCACACAAATCTGAAATTGTAGGAGTTGTGATTGTCATTCCATTTCCCATCCAAGAGTAAGTGTATGGTGCTGATCCACCTTGTAAGTTAACAGATAAAGCGCCGTCGCAGATGCTTGGTCCTGAAGTGCCAAGCGAAATGATTATTCCTTCAAAGTTCGAACAAGGATCATTATTTACTGAAATCGTAAAATAGTAACTTGTATCCGAGTAAATATTTGATCCTGTGAGATTTACGTTATAATTCCCTTCGCATAAATTGTTTACAGTAGTTCCACCTGTTTGAATGATATTGTTTCCAGACATCCACGTCCAAGTTGAGTAGGATGAGTCAGATAAAGACAAAGAAGCTGCACCATCACAGCTACCAACCGAAGTAACGTCTGTTGTGGAAACTTGCGCATTTAAGCCTTGACTGAAAATGGTCATAATCCCAATAAATGCTGATTTTAATAAAAACTTTTTCATAATAATTCTTTTAAGTTACTCTAAAGACTTTTTCCAAAACGGAAAGTTGTCTGTGATTCAAAAAAAAAGAGAAAAGTTTGATTTAAATCTCAAATAATTTGAATTTCGTATCCAAAATTAATTAATATTCAAAATAATACCTTCTTTGTCTGCAAAATAAAATTTTTCGCTATTCTTTTTGTTCAACAAGGATTTTCCTATTGGGGAATTCATGCCGATGCAAAAAACAATTTGATTCTCGATTTCAATTTTTCCAATACCTGTCGATAAATAAAAAACACCTAAATTAGTTTCAATCAAAGCACCAAGTTCAGCGCTATATCTTGTTCTTTTTGGTTCCAAAAGAGGTATAATGCTGCTCATTAGTTTGGTTTCATTTAGTATCTTACTGGCTTTTTCTACCTCTAATTGAGCCATAGCTCGTCCTGTTTCGTGCTTGTCACCCACAGAACCTTTTGTTTCAGCTAAAACAGATTCATTTGCTTCATTCCACGATTCAGTTGCAGCTTGAATTTTTTGTTCAATTTGTTGGCAGAAAATATTGTAAACCTCTTTTTTAGTAATCATTGAAATAAATTTAATCAAAAAAAAACTGCAACTTATTTTTAAGTTGCAGTTTGAAATTTTTAATACACTTTTTAAAGTGCTATTTCTTCATTTTTTTCGTTTACAAAAGTGTATTGAAGTAAATTATTGGCGGTTACACCTCTTACTGGAATCCATTTTTTGTATTTCAAAAACCATTTAAATCTTCTTGAAAATAAACCATTTTTAAAATAAGCTTCTAAATATGGATGAACTAACAAAGTAACTTTTTTCTCGCCTCTGTCCGAAATTAAGAAATTTAAATTGTTTTCAATTTCCTCAGCGAAAAGAATGGTTGCTTGTACTTCACCGGTTCCGTTACAAGTTGGACAAGTCTCTGATGTAATTATGTCCGTTTCAGGTCTCACACGTTGACGAGTGATTTCAACAACACCGAATTTGGATGGAGGCAAAATATTGTGTTTTGCTCTATCAGATTTCATATATTCTTTTAATTTTTCAAAAAGAATTTTGTTGTTTTCTCGGTCATGCATATCGATAAAATCAATTGCAACAATACCGCCCATGTCACGAAGTTGAAGAACCCTTGCGATTTCTTCGGCTGCTTCAATATTTGTTGCCAAGGCATTACTTTCTTGGCCATCTGAACCTTTTCTGTTTCCACTATTTACATCCACAACATGCATTGCTTCCGTATGTTCGATAATTAAATAGCCTCCACTTGCAAGCGGAACTTTTTTACCGAATAATGTCTTTATTTGCTTACTGATACCAAATCTCTCAAAAATGTCAATTTTAGCATCGTAAAATTTGATGATTTTCTCTCTTCCAGGTGCAATTCCTGCAACATATTCGCGCATTTCAGCCGAAAGTGCTTCGTCATTAACGTGGATATTTGAAAAATCAGCGTTCAATAAATCTCTTAAAATAGAAGAGGTTTTATCGATTTCTCCTAAAACTTTTCGCGGTGGAGTCGCAGTTTTAAGATTTGAATACATAATTCTCCATTTTTCAAGTAGGTTTTTCAAATCTTGATCGATTTGTTCTACCTTTTTGTTCTCAGCAACAGTTCGGATAATAACGCCAAAATTCTTTGGTTTGATACTATCCATCAAGTCTTTCAAACGATCTCTTTCTTCAGGATCTTTGATTTTTTGAGAAATGGAAATTTTATCAGAAAATGGAACCAAAACTAAGTATCTTCCAGCAAGTGTAATTTCTGCACACAAGCGGGGACCTTTACTCGAAATTGGCTCTTTCGCCACCTGAACCAAAATTGGTTGAGATGAGGAAACAACTTCATTCATTTTACCGTCTTTAGGAATATCCTTTTCAGACTTAAAATAAAGAAGATCAGCAACATTTTGCTTGTTCTGAAGCGTGTCTTTAGTAAATTTATTGAGCGAATTGAACTGTGGTCCAAGGTCTAGATAATGCAAAAAAGCATCTTTTTCATAACCAACATCCACAAAAGCAGCATTTAAACTAGGAACTATTTTTCTAACTTTGCCTAGATAGATGTCACCAACAGCAAACTCAGTATTTCCTTGTTCTTCATGCAATTCAATAAGCTTTCCATCACGCAACAAAGCAAGCCATATCCCGTTTGGACGGGAATCGACTACTAGTTCTAAACTCACGAAAGCTTATATTAAGACATTAAAAAATAAAATAACTTAGCCAGCGAACTAGCTAAGTTATTCAACAATTATCTAAAAAGATTTATTTTTTCTTTTTGTGACGATTTTTTCTTAGTCTTTTTTTACGCTTGTGCGTAGCCATTTTATGTCTTTTTCTTTTTTTACCGCTTGGCATAACTGTTTATATTAGAATGATAAATAAATCTTTTTCTTGCGCTTTTACCTAAAAAAAAGCACTCCTGCTTTTACAACAGGAGTGCAAAGATAAAAATTTCAAACGAATTGCATACAAAAGATGCAAAAAGTCTTAAAATTATTTTACAACTACTTTAGTTTTCACTTCTTCAACAAAAGTTTTTGCTGGTTTGAATGAAGGAATATTGTGAGCTGGGATAATAATTGTAGTGTTTTTAGAAATGTTTCTACCTGTTTTTTCAGCTCTTTCTTTAACGATAAAACTACCAAAACCTCTTAGGTAAACATTTTCACCTTTAGACAATGATGATTTAATAGAAGTCATGAACGCTTCTACAGTTTTAGAAACATCATTTCTCTCAACTCCAGTTTCTACAGCAATTTCTGCTACGATGTCTGCTTTTGTCATTTTTTTATTTCTTTAAGTAAATATAATAATGTGATATTCAGTTGCAAAGGTAATTGACAGAAAGATTATATCTTTGTTTTTTTTAAATTATTTTCAAAAAAATCCCTCAATGGCTGATTTTCATCTATTAATTGCCGATTGGTACAGACAAAATGCAAGAATTCTTCCTTGGAGAAATACGAAAAATGCATACTTTATATGGTTATCGGAGATAATTTTACAACAAACGAGGGTAAATCAAGGATTAAATTACTTTTTGAAGTTTCAGAATAACTACCCTACAGTAAAACACTTGGCTCATGCTTCAGAGCAACAAGTTCTTGCAGATTGGCAAGGATTGGGTTATTATAGTCGTGCTAGAAATCTTCATTTTACTGCAAAAATTATTGCAAGTGAATTTAATGGTATTTTTCCTAGCTCATTTGATGAAATAAAAAAACTGAAAGGAATTGGAGATTACACTGCTTCGGCAATTGCTTCTTTTGCATTTGATTTGCCGCATGCTGTTGTTGATGGAAATGTATTTAGAGTAATAAGCAGACTTTATGATATCGAAACACCAATCGATACCAATGAAGGTAAAAAGATATTTGATTCTTTAGCCAAGGATCTTCTTGGTAACAATCCTCCAGCATTACATAACCAAGCAATCATGGAGTTTGGTGCATTACAGTGTGTTCCAGCCAATCCAAATTGTGAAATTTGTCCGTTCGTTTCGCA
>JBIKJE010000043.1:0-27612 GCA_044361165.1 Crocinitomicaceae bacterium
CAGGTAGTCTAATTTTGGATGGAGAAGGAGATTCAAGTGCCGTTTTTCTATTGAAATTTGATGGAGCTTTCACCACAAGCGCTGGTGCTACGGTTGTACTTATGAATAGTGCAACAGCATGCAATGTTTATTGGCTTGTAGAAGGAGCAATCTCTATGGCAGTATCAACAATAATGAAAGGAACCATGGTTTCAAATAACGGTGCAGTTACAATGGCTTCAGGTGGTGATTTAGAAGGAAGATTGTATTCCACAACTGGCGCAATTGCAATAGATCAAATTTTAGCTACTAAATTGATTGATTGTAATTTTGCTTCAATTATTCCATTGCCTGTTAATTTACTTTTGTTTACAGCAAGTTGTGGTGAAGATTTTATCACTTTGAATTGGTCTACAGCATCTGAAAATAACAGCAATTTCTTTTCAGTTGAAAGAAGTAAAGATGGTGTAGATTGGTTTATTGTTGGAAATGTTTTAGCTGCAGGAAATTCTGCTAAAATAAATAATTACTCATTAGTCGATTATATGCGTCTTTTTGGGGTTTCTTATTATAGGTTGAGACAAACTGACCTTAACGGGATGATTAAATATTTCAGTCCAATTTCAATAGAAAATTGCTTTTGTAGTGATACAGATTTAACCATGTTCCCCAATCCAGTGAAAAATAATTTTAAAATTGATTTTAAAGGCAATAAAGATGAAATCGTAAAGGTTGTAGTATCCGATATACAAGGGGAAAATATATTTTCGTCAATTGGTTTTATTTCTGAAATTAATTTGGAAAATGTCAAGGACGGCATTTATTTCCTTCATTTGGTACTTAAAACAAAAAGAATAAATAGAAAATTTATTGTTTTGAATTAACTAATTAATACTTGACAGCTTCACAAATAAAGAATAAATCCACTTTTGCAATGTGAATGATACAAAGTGATTAATTTTACTGTAAATTATCATTGAAAATGCAGGCAGAAACATTTTACAAACAACAACTTCAAATAGCGGAAAGTTTAATTCAAACAAGTATTAAAAAAGTGAGGTTGTTCACTTTCTTGCGTTTGTTTGTTTTTGCCATATTTGGAAGTGCTCTTTACCTCTTTTGGGGAAATACTTTTATTTTTAGTCTTGTTTTAATTATTGGAATTACTGCCTTTTTAGTGATGGTTTCTCTTTCTGTTGATGCCAAATTAGCACTCGAAAAAGCAAAAGAATTAAAGCGAATCAACGAAGCTGAAATTCTAGCATTACATGGAGACTGGAGTAGTTTTGATGCTGGGAAAGAATTTCAAGGTGGGATGCATCCATTTTCGAATGATTTAGATTTGTTTGCCACCAAAGGTGTTTTTGGCTTTTTAAATAGAACGGTTTCTATGCAGGGGAAAAATGCTTTGGCATCTTTGCTTTTAAATGGAATAAAAAATCCAAAATACAATAATCAAATTATCGAAGCTTTGTCTAAAGAAATTTCATGGACGCAAAAGTTCAGAATTTCTGGTTCGATAAATAGTCGGGAAAAAGGAGTGAATCAAAGTTTTAAAAATTGGTTTGATCAAAAAATAGACAATCCGAAATGGATGAAGTGGATGATATTTGTTATTCCATCATTTTCAATTCCAGCTTTGATATTGTACAATTTTGATTTGATTTCATCTATGGTTTTTGGAATAAGCATTTCTGTTTCAATGTCAATTACTGGAAGGTTGGTGAAATCTACGAATGTGATTGCTGAATCGGTGAGTAAATATGCAACCAAAGCAGCCGTTATGCTAGATCAAATTCAAGCATTGAATGAATTGAAGATTGAAAATGAATCTTTGCAAGCTATTAAAAATGAGTTTGAAAAAGGTGAGCTAAATGCTGTTTTAGGTTTGAGGAAGTTTTTAAACATCAACAAACAGTTAGATTTAAGAATGAATATATTGATTTCGATACCATTAAACATCTTTTTTGCTTGGGATCTAATTCAAAGGAATTCCTTGGAAAAATGGAAAGCGAAGTATCAAAATGCATTTTTGGAATGGGAGGAAATTTTGGTTAAACTAGAAGTTTACATTTCAGGTGCAACCATTAAATTCAATGCTCCAAACGCCACTTTTGCTGATTTTTCAAATGATATGTCAATTCAAATCAGTGGTTTGATTCATCCTTTGTTGAATAGTGCTAAAGCGATTTCCAATGAAGTTGAAATGAATGAAATTAATCAATTCATAATTTTGACAGGACCCAATATGGCTGGTAAAAGTACCTTTTTAAGGTCTTTAGGATTGACTTTTGTTTTTGCCAATGCTGGATTTCCTGTGTTTGCGGACTCTGCTAAAATCCCAAAAGTTGAGCTATATTCAAGTATGAGAACTTCCGATGATTTGTCTAATGAAAGTTCTTATTTTCATGCAGAATTGACACGATTGAAATTTATCATGGATGCATTGAATCAAAATCAAGCTGTTTTTATTCTGTTGGATGAAATTTTGAAGGGTACGAATAGCAAAGACAAAGAAGAAGGTTCTAAAAAGTTTTTGAAAAAATTGCAATCCAAAGGTGCAAAAGGAATTATTGCAACTCATGATTTGTCGTTGTGTGAGTTATCAATTGAAAATAAGGCGTTTACTAATGCCTGCTTTGACTCAACAATTGAAGGAGAAAATTTATTTTTTGATTACCGAATGAAATCAGGCATCTGTCAAAATATGAATGCGTCTTTTCTATTGAAGAGAATGCAATTGGTTGATTAATTATTTTTGTCCCGAAAAAAAGTTGTATATTTTCTAATAAAACTTAGGTTTTCGACGTTTTGAAATCTAAAATAAATAAAGTCATGAAGAATATTTGGTTGTTTATTACTTGTGTAACTTTGTCAATGAGTGTTTTTTCTCAAGACGACGAGTATGATATGGATGAAAATATTTACGGCGACATCATACCTAAACACTCCTTTACCATCGAACTCGGTTTACCAGTTGGAACCTCTAACAAAGCTTTTCAATCAATTATGCAAGGGCTCGTTCGAATTTCGCCGTATTATCAATTCACGTTGAAAAATCATTTGGCATTCGGAATCGGAGCAAACTACAATTATTTTAAAGTCAATCCATTCAGGGTTCCAGAAAAAGTAACTGGAGGTTTTCATTCAGCTGGTGGGTTTGTGAAAGTTGGCTATGAAAAATTTCATTCCATGCGTTTTGGTACAGATTACGGCTTAAAAATCGGATACAATTCAAATCAATTTGCGACAGATTCAAACGCGACGAACCTCGGCGGTCCATTTGTAACTAACGCTTTTTTCATCGAACCTACAATTGGATTAGTACTTACTTCTGGTGAGTTTACGTCCTACAGATTTGTTGTTGGATATACTTATTCTGGCAATGATTTTAATACTACCAATTTGGGAATTAAATCTGCAGGAGGATATACTCCAAGTGATTTTAGTAAGAATACTCAATTTATGACCTTTGGTTTTGGTTTCACATATTACTTTAAACAGTACCAATAGTCTTTGATACAAGTTTATAATCTTTTTAAATTGACTTAGAAATTGTTGTGCAACTTTTTTTGTATTAATTTCGTCTTCAAACCAACTATTGCTTCCTGAGAATTCATGAGTACAGTTGGAACAACTAATATTTGAAAATAAATTTGATATTCAGTTATTTAAATCAATTTTAAGATGATAAAATTTATCGTAATGATTTGTGCGGTCGTTTTACCGATTTGTACATTTAGTCAAAATTCAAAGGCAAATCAGCCTTCAAAAACAGAGTCAAAGCAACAAACATCTGAAGGTTTTGACAAATATTGCCTAAATAATGCTACGAGTTTAATGCAAAATAGTGCTGCTAAATCAATCAAATATGCAGGCACAATCCAAAAATTAAAAGGCAATAAAGTACCAACATACAAAGAGTGCGGAATCACATTGAAAGAAAATGAAACTCAATACTTCAAAATTGAAGGTTCTGATCAGATTTTAGCTGTAAAATCACTTTTCGTTTTGAGATTAAACTATAAAAATTCTAAAAAATAAAACGATGGAAAAATTAAAACTATTTTTTGGAGCTTTTTTTGCACTTGTTACTGTAAATGTCAATGCACAATTAGTCATTACAAATCCAGATAATGATCAAGCGAATCCGTTGGATTGCAGCACTATTAATCCTATTACATTAAACTTTACTGATGGTGCAGGAAATTACGCACCCAACATGAATGAAACTTATGTGCTTTGTCCAGATTTGACTCAAGGTTCTAAAGTTTCAATCGCATTTGCTGTTAATATTGGTTATACGTTTGATATTCATCCAAGTGATACTTTGTATGTTTATGATGGACCAAATACCTCTTCACCATTGATTGGCGCATATAATTCCGGGACCAATCCAACAGGTGTTTTCGTTCAAGCATCCTTTGAAAATAATCCAACTGGATGTTTGACTTTGGTTTTTGTTTCAGATGGAGCAAATGAAGGTACAGGATGGGATGCACATGCCGCTTGTGATAATCCGCCACAACCATTTTTTCCTCACATTGAAGCTTATAGAAACGGTGTTGGACCCAATGTCTTAAATCCACTAGATACTGGCTATGTCGATATTTGTTTAGGAGATTCAATTTTGTTTATCGCTAAACCTCTTTTTCCTTATTCACTTGAATCTGTAGGCTTTGGGTATTCACAAAATGTTGGTAACTGTGATTATGAATGGACAATTAGTGGTGGTGTAGGACAATTCCCGAATGATTCAATTTGGTTCACTCCAACACAACGTTCTGGATTTTTTGTTGATTTAAGAATTACTGATATTTTCCCTCAAATCAATAGAATTACTTGTAAAGTAAGGGTTTCTCAACAACCAAATTTTAACGGTACTGGTCCTGTAGACGATCTGATTTGTATTAATGAGCTTGGTTATTTAGTAGGAGGAGTTACGCCTACTGATACTGTTGGAATTCAAATTCCTGAGGGGAATTTCCTTTTTGGAGGCGTCTTTGCTGGATTGACTTTTTTACCTGACGGATCAGGTTCGCAGTATTCAACTTCAATTTCAATAACAGATTTTGATGCTACAACTACCTTTACAGATCCTGCAGATTTACAACAAATTTGTTTAGACATAGAGCATTCTTATATTGGAGATTTAGAAATTGTATTGACTTGTCCAAATGGTCAAACCGTTTCTCTAATGAATGCATATAATCAAAATCCTGGTGGTTGGAATCAATTGGTTCCTGGTGGCTGCGGAAATGGCATTGGAACTTCATTAGGAAACGATACTGATATTGATGGTGGTGCGCCAGGAAGTCCAGTTTGGACATACTGTTTTTCTGAAACAAATGCTACTTTGGGAACTATTTGTGATGAAAATACTGCTGGATATACTATTGTAAATGATTATGGAAATACTTCAATGAATCCAAATGGAGTTTATTTACCAGATGGTGCATTAACTGGTTTTATTGGTTGTCCTTTAAATGGAGATTGGACAATCACCGTTCAAGATAATCAAGGTATTGATGACGGTTATATCTTTCAGTGGGGAATCTATTTTAATTCTGATTTATATCCAAACAATGAAAGCTATTCCAATTTCGTTGTTGATGAATATTGGATGAATGACCCAACAATCATTTCTGGTATGAATGATACTTTAATTACTGTGCAACCTCCAGGACCTGGTGTGTACAATTACACTTACGTTGTAGAAGATGATTATGGATGTTTTTATGATACAACTGTCTCAATTACCGTAAAACAGCCAATTGTTTTGAATATTCCTTCAGCAATTTGTCAATATACTTATACATCTACTTTGAGTACTGGTACAAATGATGGACAGTGGTCGTTTTATTCAAGTGCTGGAACACCAACATTTCAGGCTAATAACGTGAACACCACTTTTACTTTCCCCACCACAGGAGTGTATAATTTAGTCTATTCGGATACGTCATGCACAGATAAAGATACTGCTACGATAACGGTTGTTGAATTGCCGCCATTTGATTTTGATTCCGACTTTTTTAATTGTCCTTTCGAAACGGAATATTTGGTTTTCAAGGATTCAGCTCAGGTTTCTGAATTTCATTGGGGACTGGTATTCCCTAATTTAGATACTTTGTTTACAGCCAACTTGTATCAAGGTACTTATACTGCGAGCTATACAACTTTGTTGGGATGTACTAACGATACTACTTTTACCATTGCAACGCAACCAGAAACGAATTTATTTGACTATCCAGATGTTTGTGGTGATTCAATTGGTTTGGTTTTAAATGTCGGTTTTCCTGATGGAAATTGGGCAGTAATTGGAGGTCCTTCAACTACTATTCCACCTGTATTCTCTGATCAAGATTCATTGCAAACAAGTGTAACAATTACAACTTATGGAACTTATACATTCATTTACACTGAGTCTGGTTGTGACGACACAGATACTGTTCAAATTAAGTTCACACCTTATCCATGGTTTAGTGTAGAAGATTTGGTTACCTGTATTGGAGAACCTGTAACAATGAGTGCATTTGATCTAGGATTTATTGATAGTTATGTCTGGAGTACTGGAGCGGTTGGTCCGCAAGCTATTGTTTCAGATCAAGGATATTACTCACTTCTTGGTACAAATGAATGTGGCACTTACGTTGATAGCGCTTATTTAACAGCTGATGTATGTGTAATTGATTTCCCAAATGTTTTTACACCTGATGGAAATGCGGAGAATCCAGTGTGGACATCAATTCAACAACCAAATGGATTTAAAACCTTCAAGTGTCAGATTTTCAATAGATGGGGTGCCTTAATGTATGAATATGACAATGTGTTTGGTTCTTGGGATGGTAAAGTTAATGGAAATGAAGCTAGTGAAGGAGTTTATTTTTATTCGGTGGTTGCTGAAACAAAGAATGGAAAAGAAATTACCAAGCAAGGGTTTTTCCATCTAATAAGAAAATAGTAAAAAATATTTTTCAAAAAGTCGGTTCATTTGAACCGACTTTTTTGTTTTCAGTGCATTTGTCTAATCATTTTGAATGAGAATTTAAAAATTAGGTGAATTGCAACTAATTTATTCTTACCTTCGTCTACACAAAAAATAAACTAAATTCATGAAAAAACTACTCTTTGCCACTTCATTAATTTTAATGATTGGGTCTAATTTAGAAGCCCAAGAAATTGATTCTCGACTGCTTGAGAAATACAAAAAGTCAGAGATTAAAAAGATGATTGCAGAAAATCCTGCTGAGTACCAATTTGAAATTAATGCCCTGAATAGAGGGATGTTCATTTCAGAAATACCTACTGAAAAGGGAAAAGATATCGTTTTTGATGGAGAAATTAAATTGAACCTTGACAAACAACATACCTATTTAAGTATTGGTAAAGAAATTTTAGACAGATATCAATACTTTAAGATCAAAGGAAGTACTAAAATGGTAGTTATTCAACCGAGAATTTTTCTTGATCCAACTGTCCTTAACAAATAAGTAACTTGAATATGAATTCCGAAGTAAACTGCGTATTCTTTGGAATATCAAAATCATAGATTAAAAAAAATACACGCTATGAAAAAAATAATGTTTTCCATTTTGGTTGCACTTTCACTAGGAACTGCAGCATTTGGACAATCAATTAATATTACTGATCCAGATTTTGGGCCAACAAATCCGATACCTTGCTCAAATTATCAAGATGGTGGGGCAATAAATTTTTTCGATAATGGGGCAGCGGGAAATTATTCAGCCAATTCAGCTGATACAATTACTATTTGTCCTGATATTACGAATCAAACAACATGGCCAAAGGTTTCGGTAACTTTTGCAACAAATATTGGATTTACTTTTGATATTAATCCATCAGATACGTTGTATATTTTTGATGGACCGAATACAGCTGCGCCTTTATTGACTGCATTGAATACAGGTGTGAATGCTACTGGTGGTTCATACGGCGCATCATTTGAAAACAATCCTTCGGGCTGTTTGACTTTTGTTTTTCATTCAGATGGTGCGAATGAGGGCACTGGTTGGGGAGCAGGAATAACCTGTGGAAATCCAGCTCAACCATTTTATCCTCACATGGAGGCATTTGTAAATGGTGGTTCAATAAATGTCATGAATCCAATTGATACAGGATATGTGGATGTATGTTTATATGATACAATTATGCTTGTTGCAAAACCAATATTTCCTTATTCATCAACTGCTACAGGAATAGGTTATCCTCAAACATTGACAAATATCACTTACGATTGGAATATTACTGGCTCTGGGCCGCTGAATGTAAACAATGATACTGTGTATTTTGTACCACAGACTAGAAATGGATTTTATGTTACATTAAAGATGACAGACGTGTTTCCACAGTTAGTGCAAACATTTAGTAAAATCCGCGTCAGTCAATTGCCTTCTTTTGCAGGCACAGGGCCCGTTGATCCTATAATTTGTATAAATGAAACTACCCAGCTAGTTGGTGGAACAACAGCCACAGATACAGTCGGCGTTGAATTTCCAGATGGATCTTTTATTTTGGGAGGAGTAGTGGCAGGATTAACATATTTGCCAGACGGAAATGGTCAGCAATATACCACCACAATTACAATGACTGATTTTCCACAAGGTTCTACTTTTGCGGATGCAGGAGACTTACAAGAGATTTGTATTACAATGGAACATTCATATTTGGGAGATTTAGAAATTTGGTTGACCTGTCCTGATGGAACACAAGTTTGGCTTGCCAATTCATATACTGGAGCAGGGCCTCTTGCCGGTGGTTTTGGAGGTGGAGGAACCTATTTAGGATCAGCCAATGACAATGGAAATGGAACTCCAGGAATAGGCTGGGAATATTGTTTTTCATCAGTCAATAATACTTGGGGATCAATGCAAACAGAATATGCAGGTGGAAATACCGTTCCAACAACTGCGTCACCAACAACAACCGTAGGAAATTCAATGAATCCAAATGGGGTTTATCTCCCTACAACATCATTTGCAGATTTTGTTGGGTGTCCTTTAAATGGTGACTGGACGGTTCATGTGCAAGACAATCAAGGGATTGACGATGGTTATATTTTCGAATGGGGTTTAAATTTCAATTCTAGTTTATTCCCTAACAATGAAACATATCAAAATACAATTGTAGACGAATATTGGATGAATGATCCTTCAATCGTTTCTGGAATGAATGATACTTTGATTGTAGTTCAACCTCCTGGACCAGGAACTTACAATTATACATATGTGGTTGAGGATAATTTTGGATGCTTTTACGATACCACTGTGGCGGTGACAGTTAAGCAGCCAATCAATTTAGTATTACCAGCTGAAATTTGTCAATACTTTTATACCTCCACGCTAAGCACTGGAACAAATGATGGTCAATGGAGTTTTTATAACAGTCCCGGAACACCAACATTTCAAGCAGATAATGTGAACACTACATTTAATTTTCCAGTTCCAGGATTATATCATCTGGTATATTCAGATACTTCATGTACAAATAAAGACACTGCCATCATTAATATTGTAGATTCACCTAATTTCAATTTTTCATCTGACTTTTTTAATTGTCCTAATGAAACTGAATATTTGTACTTTGCTGACTCTTCGGTTGTAGCAGAATACCATTGGGGATTAACGAATCCAGCATTAGATACTTTATTTGAAGCGAACTTGGCCGAAGGGACTTATACAGCAAGTTACACAACAGTTTTGGGATGCGTAAGAGATACCACTTTTACGATTGTAACCCAGCCGGAGACAAATTTATTTAATTATGCAGATATCTGTGGCGATTCGATTGGTATGGTATTAAATACAGGTTATCCAAATGGTACTTGGGCAGTTTTATCTGCACCAGGAAATAATCCCGTAGTTTTCTCTAATCCAACAGGTTTGCAAACAAGTGCAAATATCTCGGATTATGGAACTTATGTTTTCACTTATACTGAATCTGGTTGTAATGATACAGATACAGTAGATATTGTATTTACTCCTCAACCTTGGTTTACCATAGGTGATGCGTCAACTTGTTTTGATGTACCTCATACTTTTACAGCTGTCGATACAGGATTTGTTGATACTTATACTTGGAATACAGGTCAAACAGGTAATTCTCTTACTGCTACAACTGCAGGACAATATACATTAACTGGAACAAATGCTTGTGGAACATTGTCTGTTACAGCTAATTTGTCAATTATTCCTGGGGTAACTTTATTTGATTATCCTGATGTTTGTGGAGATTCTATTGGATTAGTTATTAATTCAGGATATCCAGAGGGAACATGGTCTACAATTGCAGGACCATTAAATGCTACACCTCCTGTTTTTTCAAATGGAGATTCTTTGCAAACTAGTGTTACAATAACCGAATATGGGACTTATACATTTATTTTTGATCAAAATGTTTGTTCAGATGTAGATACAGTTCAAATTATGTTTACCCCTTATCCTTGGTTAAGTATTGAAGATGGTGAAACCTGTATTGGAGAACCTATTAATTTGACTTCATTCGATATTGGATTTATTGATAATTATGTTTGGAATACAGGTCAAACTGGACCTCAAATTGCCACATCTACACAAGGTTATTACTATTTAACTGGATCAAATGAGTGTGGATCATATACCGATTCAGCATTTGTATTAACAGATGTATGTGTGATTGATTTTCCAAATGTATTTACACCAGATGGAAATGGAGACAATCCAGTGTTTACTTCATTACAACAACCTGACGGATTCAAAACATTTAAATGTCAAATTTTCAATCGTTGGGGTGACTTAATGTATGAATATGATACAGTGTTTGGCTCGTGGGATGGAAAAGTAAATGGAAATGAAGCTTCTGAAGGAGTTTATTTTTATACCGTCACTGCAGTAACAGTCAATAACAAGGATTTAACTAGACAAGGTTTCTTCCATTTGATTAGAAAATAATTATTCTTAAATTTATCTAAGCCGATTCAATAGAATCGGCTTTTTTTATGGACTTTTGTATTAAAAATTAAGGATGTTTGTTCAATCAAATACTGTGAAGGCAGTAAAAACATATTTTTCGGAAAGACTAGAAACAATATTCTCATCGAATGAGATAAAATTGATTGTCAATCAAGCAATTTCATCTAGACTAAATTTAAGTAAAGGTGAATTGATTTTGGCTGATGAAATGAGATTGTCAGAATCGGATTTATTGTATTTTAGAAGTATTGTCAAAAGATTATTAAATAATGAGCCTTTGCAATATATTTTTGGAGATACAGAATTTTATGGATTGTTAATAAAATGTGACAAAAGAGCATTGATTCCAAGACCAGAAACTGAAGAATTGGTTGACTGGGTAGTTGCTGATTTCAAAGAAAAGCAGGTAGAAAAAATACTGGATTTATGCACAGGAAGTGCTTGTATTGCACTTGCTTTGAAAAGTCAATTTGCAAAAGCAAAAATTCATGCTGTTGATTACAGTTCTGATGCGTTGGAATTAGCAAATGAAAATTCAGATATACTTCAGCTTGATCTTAAATTGAATAAAATTGATGTTTTAAACGAATTGACAGATTTAAACTTTGAACTAAATTCATACGATATTTGGATTTCTAATCCTCCATATATTCCTGTAAATGAAAAATCATTGATGCATGCAAATGTGCTCGATTTTGAACCGGAAATGGCGTTGTTTGTTGCTGATGATCAAGCTTTGATTTTTTACCAGGTCATCGCTGAAAAAGCACTTAGATATTTGAAAACAGGAGGACATTTATATTTTGAATTAAATGAAAATTACGCAGAAGAAACTTCTGAATTAATAACTGATTTAGGATTCAAAGCTGTCGAAATAAAATTAGATTTACAAGGAAAAAAAAGGATGTTGAAAGCAATTAAAAAAGGAAATTGAGATGAGCATTGGTGCAGAAATTCAAAGGCTAACGGATGAGCTAAATCGTCATAATCATTTATACTATGTGGAAAGTAATCCTGAAATTTCAGATTACGATTTTGATCAAATGCTTCTAAAATTGCAGCAACTTGAAAGTGAGTATCCTGAATTCGCCTCCGATTTAAGTCCAACAAAAAGAGTTGGTGGGGATATTACTAAGAAATTTGAAACGATTAAACATCGTTTTCCAATGTTGTCACTAAGTAATTCATATTCAGAAGAAGAAATTATTGAATGGGGAAATAGAATCAAAAAAACGATTGAAACACCCATAGAATATGTTTGCGAGTTAAAATATGATGGCGTAGCTATTGGAATCTCTTATTTGAATGGAAAGTTAGTTCGTGCAGTTACTCGAGGTGATGGTGTTCAAGGAGAAGACGTGACAAATAATGTTAAGACCATTAAAACCATTCCACTTCAACTGAAAGGTGATTTTCCCTCTGATTTTGATATCAGAGGTGAAATCTACTTTCCTATCAAAGCTTTTGAAAAGACAAATGAAGAGCGCAGATTGAATGGAGAAGCAGAATTCGCAAACCCAAGAAATTCTGCTTCTGGTACGTTAAAGTCACAAGACTCAAAGGTCGTTGCTTCAAGAGGTCTAGATTGCATGCTTTATGGGATTTATGGTGATGATTTACCTTTTGATAACCATTTAGAAAGTGTCCAAAAAGCAAAAGATTGGGGGTTTAAGGTTCCAACTTTGGATGCGAAATATATTTTCAAAACTGATTCAATTGATGGTATCATGGAGTTTATTCATTTCTGGGATACAAAGCGTCATGATTTACCTTTTGAAATAGATGGAATTGTCATTAAAGTAAATAGCTATGAAATTCAATCTGAATTAGGTTTTACTGCAAAATCTCCGAGATGGGCAATTGCCTATAAATTTAAAGCCGAACGAGTTGAGACGGTTTTGAAAGAAGTTACTTTTCAAGTTGGAAGAACAGGTGCGATTACGCCAGTAGCGAATTTGAAACCTGTTCACTTAGGCGGTACCACAGTGAAAAGAGCATCACTTCACAATGCAGATCAAATCGGAAAATTAGATTTGCATCTTGGAGATTCAGTATTTGTAGAAAAAGGAGGTGAAATTATTCCGAAGATTGTTGGTGTCAATGAAAAATTAAGAAATACTTCGGCAATCAAAGTGCAATTTATAGACGTCTGCCCAGAGTGTGAGGCAAAGTTAATTCGACGAGATGGAGAAGTACAACATTTTTGTCCAAACGAAAAAACTTGTCCACCGCAAGTAAAAGGTAAAATCGAACATTTTATTGCGCGTAAAGCAATGAATATTGATGGTTTAGGTTCAGAGACTGTAGATTTACTTTTTTCCAAAGGTCTAATTAAAAATGTTGCAGATCTATATGACCTTCGTTTTGATCAATTGATAGATTTAGATAGAATGGCTGAGAAATCAGTAAATAATCTGCTTAAAGGAGTAAAAGATTCAATTCAGATTCCATTTGAACGTGTTCTTTTTGCTGTAGGAATCCGTTTTGTAGGTGAAACAGTAGCGAAGCAATTAGCAAAAGCATTTAAAAATATTGAAGCTTTAGCGTTGGCTAAATATGATGATTTAGTAGCGGTAGACGAGATTGGTGAAAAAATTGCAATTTCAGTTCAAAATTACTTTTTAGATGAGGAGAATGTCAACCTAATTGAAAGATTACAAAAAGCAGGACTTCAATTTGAGGTGGAAGAAAAAGTGCTTTCTTCGGACAATTTGAAAGGTAAAAATGTTGTGGTTTCTGGGGTGTTTTCAATGTTCACGCGAGATGAACTTAAAGAATTAATAGAAAATCATGGTGGAAAAAATGTTAGTTCGATTTCTTCAAAGACTGATTTTGTAATTGCAGGGGCCAATATGGGACCAGCTAAGCTTGAAAAGGCTACTCAGTTGGGAGTTGAGATTGTATCGGAGGAAGATTTTGTTAAAATGATTGGACATTAATAAATCCATTATTATAGTCTAATTTGGATAAGGGAATATCACGATATGATGTTACTCGAATTTATGTTTTGAATCAAATTGATTAAATTTTGATAGACCTGATATTTCTTCCTTGGAAAATAAACATTAAGAAGCCATTTTTGCTTAGCTTTGTATAACTTATAAATGGGAGTTATGAATATTTTTAAAGGTACTGGGGTTGCATTAGTTACTCCATTTAATTCAGATTTTTCAATTGATTTTGAAGGATTGAAGAAGTTAGTTCAATTGCAAATCGATGGTGGAACAGATTTTTTGGTTGTGCAGGGTACTACTGGGGAATCACCAACACTTAGTTCTGAAGAAAAAAGTAAAATTCTTGACACTGTATTAGAAGTAAATAATGGAAAATTACCAATAGTTTTTGGAGCTGGAGGAAATGATACAATTAAAGTTGCTGAATCCATTTCAAAAATTCCAAATGGAGTTGATGGAATCTTATCAGTTTCACCTTATTACAATAAACCTACTCAAGAAGGAATTTACCAGCATTATAAATACCTTGCAGAATCAACAGATTTGCCAATTATTTTATATAATGTCCCTGGAAGAACTGGGTCAAATGTGCTTGCAGAAACAACTTTAAGATTGGCTGAGATTCCATCCATTGTTGCAATGAAAGAAGCTTCTGGGAATTTCGATCAAATAATGGAAATTATTAGATGTAGACCTGAAGGTTTTGGTGTTTTGTCTGGTGATGATGCGATTACGATGCCTTTAATCTCTGCTGGTGCTGATGGAGTAATTTCTGTTGTTGCAAACTCATTTCCCGAAAAATTCTCAGCAATGGTTAGTGCTTCATTGAGAGGAGATTTGGCATACGCCAGAGAATTACACTATGATTTGTTACCAATTACACGTATGTTTTTTGAAGAAGGAAATCCTGGAGGAGTGAAAGTTGCTTTAGAAATAAGAAAATTGATGAATCAGTCAATGCGCAGACCTTTGATACCGGTTTCTGCATCCTTGGCAGCAAGAATTGCAATAGAGACGAAGAGGATTTTAGGATAATTGTCTTTTTAAAATAGGGGCTACTTCTATAATGGAGTAGCTTTTTTATTTTCAATATTTTTTTCTCTTGCGGATAAAATAATCGAATGTGCCCTTTTTACTTGACAAATATTTTAGTACGAAGTTGACAAGAAATGGATTAAATCACAAGCTAGATCAAAAAAAGCTGAATAATTTATTTTAAAAAATTATTCAGCTAGTACAATTATTATTTTTGACTAATACATTTTTGCCATTTTAGCATTGTTTCTCCAGCCAGCATCATACTTACTGTCTGCGAAGAAAATAATTATGTCAGCGTCATATTTGCTGTCTACAAAGAAGATTTTCTTTTTTGCATCGTATTTACTTTCTGTAAAAAACCAAAGACCTTTGTTTTCAACAGCATCATATTTAGAAGTACATTTAAATACCACTAAATCGGCATCATATTTCGAACTTGCGACGAATACTTTTACATCAGCGTCATACTTTGAACTACAAGAAAAAACTTGTTGAGCCTCAGAAGTCAAAGAAAAGCCTAGCGATAAAAGACCTAAAAGAAATAATTTTTTCATTTTTTTGAAATTTGGATGTTTGCGTAAAAATACAAAATTAGGATATCAATGACAAAACCTTCGTAACTTTGTCCTAGTTTTAGGTTATTTATAAGTACGTAATAAGGGAGAATCATTTCAATGAACATTTACCAACAGATAGTAAATACAATAAAAGAAGCGAAAAAAATCGTGATCACATCGCATAAATCTCCTGATGGAGATTCAATTGGGAGTAGTGTTGCCATGCTAGAATTCTGCAATTCATTGGGAAAGGAAGCAACAATCTGTCATCCTGATGCCGCACCAGATTTTCTATTGTGGTTACCTAAAGCAAACGAAATTTTGAGTTTAGAGCAAAATGAGAAATTAGTTATTGAAAAACTTCAGGAAACCGACTTGATTTTTTGCTTGGATTATAATGATACAAGCAGAGTTGGTAGAGAGATGCAGCCTCTAATTGATCAGTCAATTGCAAAAAAAATCATGATTGACCATCATTTAAATCCTGCGGTATTTGCGGAAATAACATTGTCTGATCCGACAATTTGTTCAACGAGTCAAATTATTTATGATTTAATCGAATATTCAGAAAATCTAGGTTTACTAAATTCAAAAATTGGTACGGCGTTATATCTTGGGATTATGACGGATACAGGTTCCTTTCGTTTCCCATCTGTTCAAGTACGAACACATCATATTTTAGCTTCGTTGATAGAAAATGGTGTGAAACATCATGAAATTCATGAAAATGTCTATGATACAAATACGTTAGATAGATTGCGTTTAAGAGGTTATGCTTGTTCTGAAAAATTGGAAATTTTACCTGAAAATCAAGTTGCAATTATATCGCTTACCAAAGTTGAGCTAAAGCGATTTAACTATCAAAAAGGGGATACTGAAGGATTGGTAAATGTAGCCTTGTCTATTCAAGGAATGAGAGCCGCGGTTTTGTTTACAGAAGCGGATGATTATGTTAAAATAAGTTTTCGTTCGAAAGGGAAGGAGAATCCAATCAATGAATTGGCTTCAAATCATTTTTTAGGTGGTGGCCATGCAAATGCATCTGGTGGTAGATTTGACGGTTCACTCGATGATGCTATCAAATTGTTCAAACAAGTTGTTTCGAAATATATAAAACCGATGTAAAATGAATTCAAAATTTGTATTTTTTATTGTGCTGATTTTATTTTTTATCGGCTGTACTGAGCAACCTAAAAAGAAAATTGAAGTTGATTGGACAGCTCAAAAATCCTCTGATTTTAGTAAGGACTTGGCGATTGAAGAGGACATTGACATCAAAATTTTTCTACAGAGAAAAAAAGACTGGAAAATTACTGAAACAGGCTCTGGATTAAGATACTATATTTATCAAAAAGGATCAGGTCCGCTTGCAGAAAGTGGAATGACTGCAGAAGTAAAATTTGAAATAACTAAATTAGATGGAGAAATTTGCTATAAAACAGAAGGCTTAGAAACAGAAAGTTTCAAAATTGATAAAAGTGAAATCGAAACAGGTGTTCAAGAAGGTATCAAATACATGCATGTTGGTGATAAAATTAAATTGATAATTCCAAGTCATTTAGGACATGGCTTGGTGGGTGATTTTGATAAAATTCCACCTTTGACTACATTAGTGGTAGATTTAGAATTAGTTTCATTGAGAAAAAGTTAAATATGTTTACAAAAATTACGGTCATTTTAAGTATTAGCTTAATTGTTATTGCATGTGATACTGAAGGAATTAAAAAAGATCCTATTACTAAAAATGAAGTTAAGAAAAAACACACCGCTGTTCAAATAGTTTCTGATGCCAAAGAAAGTTTGAAACCAACGAAAACATTAACTTCTGAAGAAGATAAAACTGGAATAGAAATAAAGTGGTTTGAGCAAGGTCAGGGATCAAAATTGATAGACGGTCAAGTTGTCAAAATCAATTACGACGTTCGATTAACCGATGGAACTTTGGTTGATGGAAATGAATTATTGAAACGTGATTGGTTACCGTTCCTTGTTGGATATGGTATGCAAACAAAAGGATGGGATATTGCATTTAAAAAATTGAGAGTAGGTGATTTTGTTGAAATTGTTTTACCAAGCAACATGGCTAGAGGTAAAGATGGTGTCAAAGGTCTAATACCACCTAATGCAGTTAATATCATTCATGTTAGGGTTTTAGGAGTAATTTCGCCAACAAGAATTATTGATGGAACGAAAGTTTGGTTACTTGAGGAAAATCAGTCCAATAAAATGCGCGCTACAGTTGAAAACACAGTTGAATTTCACTACATGGTTGGAACTCAATCTAATCCAAAGTATGACATAAGTTATAGACGAAATCAGCCTTATGCACTCAAGTTTTCTGATTTTGGAATTGTTAAAGGTTTAAAAAAAGCGTTAATTTCTGCTAAAAGAGCAGATAAAATTTGGGCCCTTGTTCCTCCTTCTGAAGCTTATGGAGACAAAGGTTTAGTGGATATTGTAAAGCCAGGAGAGAGTCTGTTTTACGACATTTTTGTTACTGATGTTCGATGAAAAGTGCGAAATTTTCATTATATTCGCACAATTAAATAATTTCGGGATGTAGCTTAGTCCGGTTAAAGTGCGCGTCTGGGGGGCGCGAGATCGGAGGTTCGAATCCTCTTATCCCGACTTGAGTTAATTAAAAAATTAAAAATATTTTATGAGAAAAATAGCATTGTTTTTATTTCTTAGCATAGGATTTACATCTTTTAGTCAACTTGCTATTGATACTGTTGAAACCGTTAAAGGGAAAATGGTTCTTTATTCGAATCGTACTTGGAAGATGCTTGAAGACACAAAGTTTGATGGTGTTTTAAATAAAGATATTCACGATTACATTACTACTGAAGCTGCATTGAATTTTGTTCAGACATGGGACAATGATGTGTGTTTCACTTCAGATAGAAAAAATGATTTATCTAAATTGAAGGACACACTTTGGCTTTGTCTTTCTGATAGTATTTCAAATGCTTTTGTTATTCCAAATCCAGGTTATATTACCTCAAGATATGGTTATAGAAAAGGTCGTTATCACAATGGAATTGATATTGGATTAAATACAGGAGATACTGTTCGTGCTGCTTGGTCGGGTAAAATTAGATATGCAAAGTACAATGATGGAGGTTTCGGGAATTTAGTAATTATTCGTCATGAAAATGGTCTTGAAACCTTTTATGCTCACTTGAGTAAGCATCTTGTTTTTCCAAATGATGAAGTAAAAGCAGGAGATCCAATTGGATTAGGCGGTAACACAGGAAGATCATTTGGACCTCACTTACATTTTGAAGTTAGGTTTTATGATGCTCCAATAAATCCTGAGGAAATGATTGATTTTGCTGCCAAAGGAGTAAAAGATGAAAATTTATTCGTTCACAAAGGCTTATTCAGACCGGGAGCTAAGCCAACAGATTACTATGAAGATCATGATCATGTGACTGAAAGAGTTGCTGCCGTAGTTAAACCTGCTGTGACCAAAAAGTATTACAAAGTAAGACCAGGTGATACATTGTCAGAAATTGCTTCTAAAAATAGAACTACAATTTCTGCAATTTGTAAATTAAATGGTATTCGCGAAACTACTACTCTTCAAATCGGCAGATCATTGCGAGTGAAATAGAGGTAAGTAAAGAAAATTTTAAAAGACTTGTAAATTTTGCAAGTCTTTTTTTTGTTCCATTTCCTAGCTAATCAGCTAAAAAGTGCATATTTTAAACTAGATACAATCATTTTGTAATATTGAATATCGGGATATTCCAATATGCCCGTATTAAATTTATAAAATAAGACTTTTGAACTTTAGTCAATATTTTTGTATTAATCCTAAATTTTAAAATTAAATCAATATCAAAAAAATAAGTTAAACTTTTGGTAAACAAAAATTAATTTCCTAACTTACAGCATGGTCTGTAAATATCGTGTTGTTATATCTATTGATGGAGGAGGAATTCGGGGGCTAATTCCACTGCGAATTATTGCTCATTTGGAAAGAATTTTTAAAGAAATTGATCCTGATTTGGACATTCCAACTTGGGTAGATGTATTTTCGAGTACAAGCGCAAGTACGATTTTTACTGGTGCAATGATGCTTAAGGATTCAAAAGGTAAATCAATTCACAAACCACAAGAGATTTTAGATCTTTACATCAAAAGAGGAAAACAAATATTTTCGAAGAATACAGGGTTGGATGCTTCTAACTCAATTTACCCATTGACTTTTGTGTTGGACCATTATTTTGGAGAGATAACGATGGAAGATTTGAAAAATCATTTTCTTTTTTTTAGCTACAATAGCACTTCTGAAAGTTCTTTTGCATTTTCTGACACGATGGATCGCTACAGGAATTTAGCATTATCAAAGGTGATGACAGCTTGCTCTGCATTTCCTGGAGTTTTTCCTCCTGTTCAATTGGGGAAATTGGAATTGATTGATGGCATGTTGACAATCCAAAATCCAGCGCAATTGGCATACGATTATGCTAGAATGTTTTATCCAACAGATCCAATTGTGTTGATTAGTATCGGGACTGGAACGAATGAAAACATTCAAAAAGATTATTTCGAAGTTGAAGCTGAAAAAATTCACGAAGAAATGAAAAATCAAAGCTCAATTGATAAAAAACTTTTGTATTTCAGGTTTCAACCAAATATCAAATCGCTTACCAGTTACTCTTTTGAGGATGAATCACACAGTATAACGGATTTATTAAGTGAGACAAATGAATACATTGAAAACAATAAAAATGATTTTGATCGTTTAGTACACTTGATGGAAATCAGAGCAAATTCTTAATAAATTGTAATTATTTGTCCAAGAACTTGATTTTGAAAACCAGTTTACCTTTCTTAAAAAGATTTATATTAACTTTGCTTCAATGAAACAAGCATTTTTCTTTATTTTGTTGGCTGTTGGTTTGCTACAAGGATGTTCTAATTACAATAGCGTTGTTAGATCTGATGATTTTGATAGAAAATTTGAATTAGCGAACGAATTGTATGACCGCAAGCAATATGCGAGATGCATTTCTCTTTATGAACAAGTTTATCAGCGAATGCCTAAAACCGGGCAAGGTGAAATATCCTACTACAGAATTGGTAAATCTTATTTTGCTTTGGAAGACTATTTGATGGGAGGGTATTATTTTAGTTCCATGCCTGAAAAGTTTCCAATGAGCAACAAAAATGAAGAGACCATGTTTTTGGGTGCGCTTTGTGCAGTAAAAAACTCTCCAGATTACACACTTGATCAAGATGACACTGAGTTAGCATTGAATGACTTACAGATGTTTATTAATCGATATCCAGGTTCGGTACTAATCGATACATGTAATATCATAATGGACCAATTAAGATTCAAGTTGGAGAAAAAAGAGTTTGAAAGTGTGAAATTGTACGCTAAAATGGATAACTTTAAGTCTGCAGCTACAACAGCTGAAACTTTCTTGACCAAATTCCCAAAATCCATTTTTAGAGAAGAAGCATATTTTATCTTGGTGAAAAATTCATATTTACTGACTGTAAATAGCATCGAAACTAAAAAATTAGAAAGAATTGAAAAATCTATCGAAAGATATCTTACCTTTGTAACCGAATTTCCAAACACTTCTTATCGTAAAGAGATTGATTCTTATCATGAGAAGTTAAATGAAGATTTATTTTTAATAACAAATACACAAAAATAGAATTCGATGAGTATGAATTTTAAAAGCAGTAATTCTGAGAGATCTACAATTACACGTGATACGATCAATTTTGAAGAAAAAACAGGGAATATCTACGAATCAATTGTGGCTATGTCAAAACGTTCAAATCAGATTTCTTCTGAGTTGAAAGAAGAATTGACCGGTAAATTGCAAGAATTCGCTTCTTCAACAGACAATTTAGAAGAAATTTTTGAAAATCGTGAGCAAATCGAGATTTCGAAATTCTATGAAAAATTGCCTAAACCAGTTGCCATGGCAATGACTGAAATGTTGGAAGACAAACTTTACTTGAGAAGAGTAGAAGAAGATAAAAAATAATGATGAAAGGGAAACGCATTCTTCTTGGAATAACAGGAGGTATTGCAGCATACAAAATTGCTTTCCTCATTCGATTATTAAAGAAAAAAGAGGCAGATGTCAGATGTATTATGACACCTGCCTCTTGTGATTTTATTAGCCCGTTAACCATTGCTACACTCTCTGAAAATCCAGTTTACATCGATTTTTGGAACCAAAAAGATGGAACTTGGACAAATCATGTTGATCTTGGAATGTGGCCAGATGTGTTTCTCATCGCTCCTTTAACAGCCAATACGTTAGCAAAATTGATTCATGGTCAAAGTGATAATTTGTTGACAGCAACATTTTTATCCGCAAAATCACCTGTTATTGTTGCTCCTGCAATGGATTTAGACATGTACATTCATCCAGCAACTAAAAGAAACTTGGCGCAACTCGAATTAGATGGAGTTCAAATTATTCCCGCTGAATCTGGCGAATTGGCCAGTGGTTTGGTTGGTCAAGGTCGATTGGCAGAACCAGAAAATATTGTAACTGTTTTAGAAGAATTTTTTACTAAATCCAATTTGTTTCATGGACAAAAAGTATTGATTACAGCAGGACCAACCTATGAAAAAATTGATCCAGTGCGTTTTATTGGAAATCATTCATCAGGGAAAATGGGTTTTGAAATTGCGAAAGTGTTTTTGAATCAAGGTGCTGAAGTTACCTTGATTGCTGGTCCATCCAAAGAAAAATTGACCCATAAAAATTTGATTTTACATTCAATTCAAACGGCTGAAGAAATGCTTTTTCAAGTGCAATCTTGCTGGGAAACCATGAATGTGGGCGTATTTGCTGCTGCAGTTGCAGATTATAGACCTGAAAGTCCTGAAGTGCAAAAAATCAAAAAAAATGAGGATAGAATGACCATTAATTTGGTTAAAAATCCGGATATTTTGGCTTGGGCAGGTGCAAATAAAACTGAAAATCAAAAATTAGTTGGTTTTGCGCTGGAGACAAATGATGCCGAAAAACACGGATTCGAGAAATTGACACGCAAAAATTTGGACTTTATTGTCGTCAATACGCTTGAGGACAAAGGTGCAGGTTTTGGTGTTGATACAAATCGTATCAAAATCATTGATAAAAGCAATAAATTGATTAGTTTTGAGTTAAAACCCAAGCATCAAGTTGCGTTAGATATTGTTAATTATTTGAAAGAGAATATAGAATCATGAAGTTATTATTTACATTTTTAGTTTGCCTTTTTTGGACTTTTTCTCAAGCCCAAGAATTGAATTGCCAAGTAACATTGATTACGGATGCAAAACTGGAAGTTACCACCGTTGATAAAGAGGTTTTAGAGCAATTGAAACAAGTTGTAAATGATTTCATGAATAACACACAATGGACGAAAGATAAATTCAAAACGGAAGAAAGAATCAACTGCAATATTCAATTGCAAATTTCAAAAATTCCGTCTCAAGGTGTTTACGAAGGAGCGATGCAAATCCAATCTTCTCGAACGGCTTTCAACAGTTCATACAATACCACGGTTTTCAATTTTCAAGATGAAAATATTAGCTTTGCCTATTCAAGAAATTCGATTATTTCTTATGCACCAAATCAATACAGAGACAATTTGACTTCTGTTTTGGCTTTTTACGCTTATTTTATCATAGGGATGGATTATGATTCTTTCGGATTGAAGGGAGGAACGCCATATTTCAACGAAGCCCAACAAATCGTTTCTTTAGCACAAAGTTCTGGCGCAACCGGTTGGAAGTCAAACGAACAAGGAAAAAGAAATCGCTATTGGTTGGTTGATAATGTACTACATCAATTGTTTGAACCTTTGAGGGAGTGTAATTACGAATATCACCGCAAAGGATTGGATAAATTATACGAAAATAAAGATGCTGCAAGAAAAGCAATGTATGATGCTTTAAACAAATTAAATAAAGTGATTACTACAAGACCAAATTCAATCAATGTACTCAACTTTGTGCAAGCAAAAACTGTTGAATTGAATAACTTGTATGCTGATTCCGACGTCAAAGATAAAAATGAGATTGTCAATTTGTTGAAGAAAATTGACCCAGCAAATTCATCCAAATACATGGAAATTTTAAACTGATGTTAGTTACCCTCAATATTCAAAACTTTGCATTAATAGAAGAAGCCCAATTGAATTTTCAGTCGGGTTTTACTGTTATTACAGGGGAAACAGGCTCTGGAAAATCTATCTTATTAGGCGCTTTGAATTTGATTTTGGGAGAAAGAGCTGATTACGGTGTTATTCGAGACAAAGAAGCCAAAACTTTTGTGGAAGCAAGTTTCTTGATTAAAGGATTTGGATTGGAAGATTTTTTCAATCAGAACGATCTAGATTTTGCAGATGAAACTGTTATTCGACGAGAAATTACGGCACAGGGAAAATCCAGGGCATTTGTAAACGATACGCCGGTGCAGCTGACTATATTGAAAGAACTTTCTGAAAAATTAGTTCACATTCATTCACAACACCATACGTTGGAACTTAAAAACCCTCAATTTCAATTGGATTTGTTGGATGTTTTGGCTGATAATACTTTGCTGAGGCAAACGTTCAAAAAGACTTTTTTAGATTGGAAAAAAATCAATCAAACCTTGATTCAAAAGCGAGCGGTTTTTGCAAAACTTCTGCAGGATGCCGATTACAATCGTTTTCAATGGGAAGAATTGAATCAATTGAATTTGGATGCTGAGGATTATGAATCTCTAGAGAATGAATTGGCTTCTTTTGAAAAAATGGAAGATTTAAAAGCGGCATTTGCTTCAACAAATTTCCTGATTTCTGAAGAAAACGGTATTTCGGACAGATTGTCTATTTTGAAATCAAATTTAGAAAAAGTTCAACACTTGAATCCAGCGCTAAAAAGCTTGTCTGAGCGCGTAGTGGCTTCTTTGATTGAATTGAATGACATTGCTGAGGAGGCAGAAGTACAATTAGAAAATTTAGAATCTAATCCACTGCGACAATTAGAATTGACAGAAAAATTGGATGTTTACAATCGCGCTTTGAGAAAACATCAAGTCATAAATCAAAGTGAATTATTGGAAATTTTCCAAACACTTTCTGAAGCACAATCTAGCACAGACGAACTTGAAAGTGAAATTGATAAATTAGCGAAACAAGTTGGAAAATTAGATGCTGAAGTTCAAAAATTAGCATTAGAATTGCATAAAAACAGGGTTGAAAATGCACCTAAAGTTTCCAAGCAGTTAGTTGCAGTGTTAGATGAATTAAAGTTAGTTGATACCAAAATTATTTTTGATCTTTCAGTTGCTACCAAAATGGACGAAAATGGAAATTCAAGTTTGAGTTTGTTGTTTTCACCTAACCCAGGAATTGCTCCAAAACCCATTGAAAAAGCAGCGAGCGGCGGAGAATTGTCCCGTTTTATGTTGGCACTTCAATTATTGCTTTCAGCTAAAAAGCAACTTCCGACTTTATTATTTGATGAAATTGACACTGGAGTTTCTGGTGAAGTGGCTCAAAAAATAGGCGTTGTTCTGCAAAAAATGGGTGCACAAATGCAAGTCATGGCAATTACTCATTTACCACAAGTAGCGGGAAAAGGAATGAATCATTGGAAAGTTCAAAAAGTGAATGCTAAAGGTTCAACATTGACTGAAGTTATAGAATTAAATCAAAACCAAAGAATAGAAGAAATCGCCCGTTTGATGAGTGGCGAAAATATAAATGAAGCTGCTTTACAAAATGCAAAAGCATTGATGAATTAAATTTGGCATGCTTTTTACTTAAAGCGATAAAAAAAACAAATTACTATGAGAAAATTTTTTACTTTTTTAGCACTTATGTTTTCATTGAGTGCATTTTCACAAAACTCTAATTTGATTATTTTCAATAACAGCGGACAACAATTTTTCGTTGTATTGAATGGAATCAAACAAAATTCTATTCCAAAAACCAACGTAAAAGTAGAGGGGTTGACGCCATCTGCTTACAAAGTGAAAATCATTTTTGCAGATGGAAGAACTGGTGATATCGATAAAAATATGTACCTAGATCCAAATATGGAATATTCTGCAGAAGTAGTTATCAAAAGTTCCAAAAAAAGAAGTTTACGCTTGTTTGATATTGTGGCGATAAACAGTTCTCCAAATGGAAATGGGGCAGAAACAGTTACATATAGACCTAACGAAAATGCAGTTTACACTGATCAAAACAATTTTCAAACAGGAAATACGCAAACTACTCAAGGTTCGATGAACACAAATGTTTCAGGACAAACTTCTGGAAACATGAACGGTACAACTCAAAACGGAACAATTCAAACGACTTTAAACGGAGTACCACAAGGTAATATGAATGTTACAGGCACAACAACAACCAATCAAACTGGAAATGTTAATGCTGACGGAACGTACCAAGTTGGATCAGTTCAAACGACTGTAAACGGTGTACCACAAGGAACAGTGAATGTAACAGGAACAACAACAACCAATCAAAATGGTAATATGAATGCAGATGGAACCTACCAAGTTGGTTCAGTGCAAACAACTGTAAATGGTGTTCCACAAGGAAATGTCACAATGACAACAAACGGAACCCAAACTCAAACAACTACGCAAGGTGGAAATATCCAAATGAACGTTGGTTTAAATGGAATTGGTTTCAATGCCAATGTAAATATGTCTGGTGTTGATCCAAATATGTCGATAGATATGAACGGTATGGGAATTCCTACGAATGTGAATCAGACGTCTACAACAACGACTACTTCAAATGGAACTCAAACAACGACAACAACGGTTAATGGTCAGACAACACAAGTTACAACGAATGTTTCTGGAAACGGTCAAACTCAAACTTCCGGGACAAACGGACAAGTTCAAGTGACCGGAAATGGAATGAATGGACAGACACAAAGTACAACGCATACGCATGCTGATGGAACTGTGCACGACCACAATCACCAAGTAGTTCACACTCCAAATACTTCAAACACACAAGTAAATAATACCAACGGACAAATGGTTCAAAATCCTGACGGAACAATGGGGTGTTATGGTGCAATTACAGAAGTAGATTACATTATTGCAGGAATTGATGAAGCGAATTTCTCTGAGGATCAAATGAAATATGTGAGAGAGGAATTGAAAACAAAATGCATCAATTCTGATCAAGCATACAGAATTGTCAATGCTTTCACTTTCGACGGCGACAAAATCAAAATGGCAAAATTTTGCTACGATCACATGGTTGATAAACAAAACGCAAAGAAATTGTTGGATTTGTTCTCATTTTCTTCATCAAAAGAAGAGTTGAAAAAATACTTCAATATCAAATAAGAAGAACATAAAATTTTGAAGAACGGCTAGTAGATTTCTATTAGCCGTTTTTTTTGTACCTGATTTGAGATAAATGAATTACTTTTGAAATGCGAATTAGTTTAAAGTATTTTATTTTTCCCCCTTTGGAGGGGGACTAAGGGGGAGGACAAGTTAATCTTGTTTGCACTACATAGATGCTTAAAAAATAATTAATTATCATTTATACAATATTAAACAACCTTGGAAAAACAAACAAAAAACACACTCATCATCGCATTAATCCTGCTCATTACAGGAATCATTTTAGGTGCATTCGGTGCTCATGGACTGAAAGATTTGGTTAGTGCTGAAAAAATAGCTTCGTTTGAAGTAGGCGTTAGATATCAAATGCTCAATGCGCTTGGACTTCTGGCTTTAGCCGCTTTGAAACCACAATTGAATTTTTCAATCAGAAATTCGGTGATTTTTATTTTGATCGGCGTGATTTGTTTTTCACTTTCTATTTATGGTTTGACCTTTTTGCTAAAGGGCGACTCTTTAGGCAAAGTTTTGGGACCAATTACTCCAATTGGAGGTCTCTTAATGATTGTTGGCTGGTCTTTGGTTTTGATCAAGATATTCAAAATTCAAGTTAAAAATTAAACCATAGAAAGTGAAAATTACGATTCTCGGTTCCGGTACTTCTCAAGGCGTTCCTGTGATTGCATGTGATTGTTATGTTTGTAAATCAACAGATTTCAAAGATAATCGTTTGCGAAGCTCGATTCTGATTGAGGTAGGCGGAGAAAATTTTGTA
>JBIKJE010000113.1:0-7526 GCA_044361165.1 Crocinitomicaceae bacterium
CTAAACAATGTTTTTCCGCTAAACTCAACGCCCAAAGCATCTATTGAAATCATATTCTATTAATTTGAAGCGGCAAAGATAGTTTCAATTCAGAATTTTAGACCATGAGTCAAAATAAATAATCCCTACCAAGCAATCAAAGCGCCAAGGTTTGAACGAAAGATTTCGCTTTATCCATTATATTTGCATAAAAACTGTATCAATGCGTATTCTATTTGTTTCATTTATTGTAAGTTTATTTTTTGTCAGTTGTGGAGGTTCAGCTCCAAAAACAGCTGTGAAACCAGCCAATTTGGATAGTTTGGTGAAAGTTTATCCTGACAGTATTCCGCTTTTATTAGAATATGGAAAACAATTGTTGGATGATTATCGAGCGGTGGAAGCATTGCCTTTGACTGCGAAAGCGTTTAGATTGGATACAACGAATATCGAAGCTCGATATTTGTATTCTTTGTCTTTGATAAACAGAGCCGAACGCTCGCAAGCTGACGTTGATGTTGCACAAAAATACTTGAGATATATAACCTTAAAACAACCAAAAAATAAAGAAGCTTTTGTGAACTTAGCGTCTACTTACACATTGCAAGGCGATTTTGAAAACTCATTTAAAAATATCAATATCGCATTGAAAATAGACAAAAGATTTCGCGACGCTTATGTGATGAAAGGAACCAACTACATTGCCTTGGGCGATAGAAAATTGGCAAAATCTTCTTTTGAAACCGCGGTGCAGCAAGATCCTGAGTTTTTTGCAGGTTACATGCAATTGGGTTGGTTATATTCTGAAGATGGAGAATACAAATTTGCACTAGAGTACTTTAGAACGGCGGCTCAAATTGAACCAAAATCTGTGGACGCACTCTATGGAATTGCTTATTCGTTACAAGAATTACAAAACTATCCAGATGCTTTGGCTGGTTACAGACATTTGATTGAAACTGATACCTCTTACTATTTGGCATTTTTCAATCAAGGTTATATCAAACAATTCAATCAAAATGAATTAGATAGCGCGGTTTTCTTCTACAAAAAATCGATTGAAATGCAACCTGACTTTGTGAAAGGATGGCACAATTTAGGATTGTGTTACGTCCAACAAGGAAGAAAATCCTTGGCCTTTAAATCTTTTAAAAAGGCCTTAGAATACAATCCTGATTTTGAATTGTCTAAAAAGGAAATTGTAAAATTGAAATGAATTTAGCCCAAGTTAGAATTTTCCAAGCAGTTGGAGATTTAGCCATTCCTTTGTTAGGCTATTTCTTTTGGAATTGGGATTTCTACTTTATCCTGCTTTTTTATCTATTGGATTATAAAATATTTTGTGCTTTTTCATTCATTAAATGTCACAAGATCATTCACTACAAGGGATTAAATTACAAGTTTCCATTTTTGAATTTATTATTGACGATTGCTTTGATTTCAGTAGGTTTTGCAGCTGTCATTCCTGCTTTGTATCAAATTGATCCTAGGTTTGATTTAGTTAAAAATACTTGGACATTTTTGAGTTACAAAGAAATGGGTATTGCGCAAGGATTTATCTTGATTCCCTTGCTGATATATGCGGGTTTTGCGCAATATAAAATGCAATTTCTAATGACAGGTAAATTCCAAACCACCAAAACAAGCGACATTTGGAAATTACATTTTCAAACCATGTTTTTGGTAATTGCAGCTTCGGGACTATTTCTTGGTCTTTCATTACTTTTAAATATTCCTGTTATCTACTATGTTTTTGCATTGATTTTTGGCGTGAGTGCCTATCGGTTCTTCATCGCGAGATAACGATTTTAGGAAAGAAACCAAGCGTTAATTGTTGCCAAAAATTCTTCTAAAGAACCTGATTTGCTTTGTTTTATAACATTTTATCCTTGTTAAAAAAAGTTAAGCATCCGTCTATACTTCAAGATTGAATTACTTTAGTTCAAAAGTTTGAAGTGAAAAAAATCAGAATCAATCTTATTGTTGTATTAGTTAGCGTTGCCGTTTTGGCTTTGTTGGTGATTCAATTTTTTCAAACTGCGCAACTGTATGACCGAAAATCAACGCAATTTAAAGCGAAGGTTGTCACCTTGTTAGACAGAGTTGCCATCAGACATGAAAAAGCGGAAGACATTCGCAAATACATGAATGTGGTCAACAAAGATTTTAGCGGCCAATACAAGGAAATCCTCAAAAAAGAGTTTCAAAACTTGCTTGATGCACAAGAATCCGTGATGATCAAGGATACATTCATCATTCAAAATGGCGAAATTCAAAAGTATTTAATCATCAAAGGAAAATCATTTGATTCTTTGTCGGGCATTTCTGCTGAACACCGTGTTTTTGCGAGAGATGTGAAACAACTGCGTGAATTGTTTAACCGTGAATCTGGCATGTTGCCTGAAGATGATTCGGTTTCTGTTTCAGTGCAATTGGATCAACGTGTGATGCAACAGATTTTTCGTAAATCGAAGTATATCAACGACATGATGATTCAAGCGTTTCGCGACAATGTGTATGATGAACCGTCTGAGCGTATCGATATTGTGTTTTTGGATTCAATTATCGCGCATGAAATCAAACAAGACGAATTACCCAACGATTTTGAGTTTTTGATTGTTAATGAAGAAGGTACACCAATTCGTTACAAACATCCGACTTCGAACTACAAAGTCAATTTAGATACTACCAAAGTTGCATCTACCAATCTTTTTCCAGGAAATATCTTAGATGAGCAATTGAAATTATACATCGATTTTCCAACGAAAAAATCATTCGTTGTAAAAGAAATTTTTGGGATGTTGACCATAAGTTTGGGTCTAGTTATACTAATTATAGTTGCTATTTCGTTTATGTTCAGAACGATTATCACGCAAAAGAAGTTGAATGATATGCGGAATGATTTTATTAACAACATGACACACGAATTTAAAACGCCCATTTCCACAATTTCTTTGGCTTGTCAAGCCATGGGAGATCAAGAAATGATGGGTGGAGATTTGTCCCATTCAGCCACTTTCGTGAAAATGATTGACGATGAAAACAAAAGGTTAGGCGTTTTGGTTGAGCGAATTTTGCAAACAGCGATTTTGGACCGTGGTGAATTGAAACTGAAATTTGAAACCATCAATTTAACTGAATTGGTGAGAGAAGTATGCGAACATGCACTTTTCAGACTGCAATCGGTGAATGGAGAATTGATCGAAAACATTGCAGATGAACACATTTTCATTGTCGGAGATCGCATGCACACAACCAACGTTGTTTCCAATTTGATTGACAACGCCATCAAATACAGCAAGGAAAATCCTTCTATTTTGGTTTCATTGAAGAAAGAAGGCGCGCGTACAACACTCACGATCAGGGACCACGGAATTGGGATTTCCAAAGAACATATTTCGAAAATTTTCGACAAATTGTATCGCATACCAACGGGAAATTTGCACAATGTCAAAGGTTTTGGATTGGGATTGAGTTACGTGAAATCAATCGTAGAATTGAATGGATGGAACATTGAAGTTAAAAGTAAACCAAACGAAGGATCAGAATTTACACTTATTATAATTGATTGATTATGAGCAGAAAATTAAACATATTACTCGCCGAAGACGACGATAATTTAGGACTATTGTTGCACACGTTTCTTAAAACGAAAGGATTTCAAGTAGAATTGGCAAGAAACGGAAAAATTGCTTTTGAGAAATTCAATGCAAGTGCTTTTGACTTTTGCATTTTCGATGTCATGATGCCCGAAATGGACGGATTTACGTTGGCAAAAGAAATTCGTGAAATTGACAAAAAAGTGCCGATTTTGTTTTTGACTGCGAAAGCAATGAAAGAAGATAAATTGGAAGGTTTTTCTATTGGCGGCGACGATTACATGACCAAACCGTTCTCCATGGATGAATTGTTGGCGCGCATCGAAGCGATTTTGAGAAGAACGGATTTGAATTTAGATGAAGAAGAAACCACTTTGATGATTGGAAAAATCAAATACGATCCAATTTCTCGTTTACTATTTACGGGTGAAGAGCCTGTAAAATTGACGACCAAAGAAAATCAATTGTTGAAATTACTTTGCAAAAACCAAAATGAAATCTTAGACAGACAAGCCGCTTTGCGTGCGATTTGGGGGGATGATAATTATTTCAACGGAAGAAGCATGGACGTTTACATCGCGAAATTGCGAAAATTGTTGAAAGAAGATGAACGCATTGAAATCATGAACGTTCACGGAAAAGGATTTCAAATGTTGGTGAAATAAATCGCTAAAATTAATTCCAATTGATAATTGTGTCGCCTTTCAAAGATTCATTGAAGGCGTCACGCATCGTTTCAAATTTTTGTTGCGCCTGAACATCTCCGTTTTGGGCGCTTTTTTTTAGCTTGTAATACAAGTCAATGCTGTGACCAAATAAATCATTTTCCAGCATTTTTTTGATTTCAGTAATCTTGGCATTCACACCAATCAAAAAGTATTCAATGTCTCCCAATTCTTTCAGTTCTGAAGAAGAGATTTCTTGTTTTTTCAACAAACTAGAATAACGCGGCAGAGTTTCATTGAGCAATTGAATAAACTGCTCTAATTCTTTGTTGATCGCATCTCTATTTTGACTGAAATCCATCGCTTTACTTTCATAAATTCTTTCTAAAGATAGAAAAAGATTCGAGAGGAAAAAATAATTTATGATTTATTTTAATTGTAAACATGAAGTTATTGATTGAATTATCTTTGCAACATGGCAGGAATTTATATCCACATTCCATTTTGTAAACAAAAATGCACGTATTGCGATTTTCATTTCAGTACGAGCTATCAATCATACTATGATTCGATGATTTCTTGTCTTCAAAAAGAGCTTGTTGCACGCAAAGCCGAACTCAAAAATCAAGTGATTGAAACAATTTATTTTGGAGGTGGAACGCCAAGTTTGCTAAAAACGACGGATATTGAAAAATTTTTGCAAACGATTCATGCAACGTTTCATTGCGCTGAAAACTTGGAATGTACATTAGAAGCCAATCCTGATGACATCACTTTGCACCAAGTTGAAGCGTGGAAAAGTGCAGGAATTAATCGTTTGAGTGTTGGAATTCAATCGTTTGATTCAGAAGATTTATTGTGGATGAATCGCGCGCATTCGGCTGATGAAGGTTTAAATTGCATCCGCATTGCGCAACAAGGCGGCATAGAAAACATCAGTTTGGATTTGATTTATGGTTTGCCAAATATGGACAATGACCGTTGGATGAAACAAATCCAGCAAGCCATTGATTTGGATGTCACGCACATTTCTGCCTATTGTTTGACAGTAGAGGAAAAAACCGCTTTGCATCAATTGGTAAAAAAGAAACAAATCCAACCGGCGAGCAATGAACAGCAAAGTGAGCAATTTGAATTGTTGATTTCCGCTTTAAAAAATGCAGGATTTGAGCATTATGAAATTTCTAATTTTGCGAAACCTGGGTTTATTTCGAAGCACAATAGCAATTATTGGAAAGGCATACATTATTTAGGTATTGGACCTTCCGCACACAGTTTTGATGGCAATTCTCGCTCTTGGAACATTGCTAACAATCAGCAATACATGCGCTTAATTAATGCCGATGAAATTGCTTTTGAAAAAGAAATTTTATCATCCAAAGACCAATTCAATGAATTGTTGCTCATAGGATTACGAACAAGTTGGGGAGTTGACATGAATCAATTGCAAGAACAGCTGACTTTCTCAGAAGAATTTAAACGCAATTTAACTGATTTTCAGTCTAAAAACTGGTTGAAAATAGTTGATAATCAAATCATTTTAACTGACGAAGGTAAGCATTGGGCAGATTTCATTGCGCAAGAATTGTTTTTGTAAAATTCTATACAAATTAAAATCCCTTAAAACCTACTTTCCAAATTCATTTCAAGCACATTTCATTATCTTTGCGCAATAAAATTTAAGCAAATTAATTAATTATGAGTTTTAGCGAACTTTCCAGTCAAGAAATTCAGCGTCGCGAGACCCTGAACAAACTGCGTGAGATGGGCATTGAGCCTTATCCGGCAGCGTTGTATCCTGTAACAGATTATACGCAAAGTATAAAGGATAATTTCGTGGAAAGTAAACAGGTTTGCGTGGCTGGTCGTATGATGAGTCAACGCATCATGGGTAAAGCTTCTTTTGCTGAAATTCAAGACAGTACAGGTAGAATTCAAGTATATTTCAACCGCGACGAAATTTGTCCGGGCGAAGACAAAACACTTTACAACGAGGTTTTCAAGAAATTGTTGGATTTAGGTGATTTCATCGGAATCAAAGGATATTTGTTTACAACTCAAGTAGGTGAAATTTCCATTCATGTTCAAGAATTTACGTTGTTGTCAAAATCTTTGCGACCACTTCCTGTGACCAAAACCGACGACGATGGAAAAGTGCACGATGCATTCACCGATCCAGAATTGCGTTACCGTCAACGATATGTTGATCTGGTTGTGAATCCGCAAGTGAAAGAAGTGTTTGTGAAAAGAACAAAATTGTTTACCGCCATGAGAAACTTCTTCAACGAAGCGGGGTACATGGAAGTAGAAACACCGATTTTGCAAGCCATTCCTGGTGGAGCGGCAGCGCGACCATTTATCACACATCACAATGCGTTGGATATTCCGTTATACATGCGAATTGCCAATGAATTGTATTTGAAACGATTGATTGTTGGTGGATTTGATGGCGTTTATGAATTTTCTAAAAACTTCCGCAACGAAGGAATGGATCGTACGCACAATCCAGAATTTACCGCGATGGAAATCTATGTTTCATACAAAGATTACAATTGGATGATGGATTTTACGGAGCGCCTATTAGAACATTGCGCGATTGCTGTGAACGGAACTTCAGATTGTACATTTGGTGAAAATCAAATCAGCTTCAAAGCACCGTACAAACGTGTGACAATGCGTCAATCAATCATTGATTTCACTGGTTTTGACATCGATGGAAAATCAGAAGAAGAATTGAGAGCGGCTGCAAAAGGCATGGGAATTTCTGTGGATGAAACCATGGGAAAAGGAAAATTGATTGATGAAATTTTTGGTGAAAAATGCGAAGGAAACTACATTCAACCAACGTTCATCACGGATTATCCGAAAGAAATGTCGCCTTTGTGTAAAGTGCACCGCGACAATCCAGAATTGACAGAACGTTTTGAATTAATGGTTTGCGGAAAAGAAGTTGCGAATGCTTATTCAGAGTTAAACGACCCAATCGACCAAAGAGAACGTTTCGAAGATCAAGTGCGTTTGGCTGAAAAAGGCGATGACGAAGCAACAGGTTTAATTGACCAAGATTTCTTGCGCGCCTTGGAATATGGAATGCCGCCAACTTCTGGTTTAGGAATCGGAATGGACCGTTTGATTATGTATTTAACAAACAATCCATCGATTCAAGAAGTGTTGTTTTTCCCACAAATGCGCCCAGAAGTGAAAACGCCCAAAATCGAACTTTCAGACAACGAAAAATTGATTGTAAGTGCCGTTGAAAAGATTCAAAAAGGACTTTTGTTAG
>JBIKJE010000003.1:0-94734 GCA_044361165.1 Crocinitomicaceae bacterium
AAACAGTCAAAGTCGCCAAAGGATTTGTCAAAGCTGGAAGCAATTCTGCTTTCACAACTGCTGCAGTCAATGAAGTGAATCCATTGTCTATCGCTACGTCAACCACTGTTTCAGAAGGAAGAACTACTGCGTTCAATACATGTACGATTCCATTGTCAGCGTTAACATTTGCTGTTGTTACTTGTGCTTGATTTACAAATACGTCGCCGTTTGCTTTCAAAGTCAATTTTAACGTGTTGGTCGGACTTAATGGTTGAACGATTGCACCGTTTGTAATTGCCGATGAAGCTACTTCTGATCCTAACACGTGGTAAGATAGGATGTCGGATAAATTTGGCAATGCCAATAATCCATTGATGTCTGTTCCCAAAGCGGTTGCTATGGTTGTAAATGCATTGTCATCTGGTGCAAAAACTGTTAAGGTTGCACTGCTGTTGTCTAGCGCACCGTCTAAACCTTCTTGAATTAATGCTGTTTCAAGGTAAGTGTGGTTTGGACTCGCCGCAATCACGTCAAATACACTTGTCTGTGCATAGAATCCCGATGAGCAAAATAACGCTACGGTAAAACCTACGACTTTTTTCTTGTTTAAGTTTAATAATACTTGTTTCATAATACGTTTTGTTTAATGAATTGATTAAAACGATAAACAAAACTATTTCTAATAAGTTTAGAAAAAAAATGTTAAAAATTCAAATAGACCTATCGAGATAATGCCAAGTGTTTAAAAAATAGATAGATATATTTTTTCAACATTTTTATTTGCATTCAATTTCGGAAGATTATTTTCTACCTCAAATGTAAAGCCCTCAATCAAATCGGATTTTTCAAAAAGGATATCTTGTCCATCGAGAATGTGTTTTTGAAAAAAATAGCTGATGTCTTTTTGTAAATATTGTTGAACCAAATCAAGAAATAACTCGTCATCAAATTTCTTTTGCTCAGTTTCGCAAATCTGCAATAATTCTTTCATTAAATCATCAAGTGATTTGGTATAGTTACTTTTTACTAAGATTTGATTATCAAGCCAAAATGCAAAAATTGCACCCCGTCTGTAAGGTATTTTTTCAACGTCTCTGCTCTTCCAAAAATCATCTTTAATGAGAAAGTTTGCTTTATTTCGTTCCGGATTTTTCCAATGAGCTTGTAAAACTTCCATATTGAAATCTTCCAACCAAGTTTTGAAATCCAAATCTTTGCTTCTCAATCTATTTTTGTAGGTATAATAATCTGTGAAACCTTCACTGAACCAATAATTTAATTCTTCATGTTTCATTCCAATTTTGCCTCCAATCCAGCTGTGCATCAATTCGTGGTTAAAAATATAATTGATAACATTCCAATTGTTAAAAGGATTATTGGTGGACAAAATATCGAAAGCATTCCAAACACCTGATCCTGTAGTGCTTTGACCTGAAAATGAACTGTCGGCTGTTGACAAAGTAGGTGTCATAATGACTGTGAAGTAATTAGCGCTATTGTCATTCCAAAAAGTGCGTTGAGATTGGATCGTTTTTTCCAACGCACCCAGTAACTTTTTGTCTTGATAATCAACAAACCAGTCACCTCTAATAGCGAAATATACGGGTTTATTTGCACAATTGAATTGATGAATTCTATAGTCTCCGCCAACAAAAACCGAATGGTAAAATTCTCCCCAAAGTTTAATTTTCGATAAATTTTGGTGCTTTTTTTGACTGTCGAACGTATTGTGAATGACATATTTTTCAGGAAAATCAATCCAATCAATTGTTACGTTAATTTGATGATTTTCTATCTTTGATTCGAAAACTTCTTCTGGTACAGTAAACATACTTTCGCCCAAAATGTGGAAGTGATCTGCTCGAATTCTTGGTCTATTTATCTTTTCCAAAGGTTCACCAACATAATCTTGCTTGATGCGATAATAAAATGCGATTTCTCTAGATTTTGGGTGATATGCAACAATTCGATTGCTATCAGGAATTAATTTGAATGTGTAATTTGGATTTTCATTCTGCAGGGTTTTGAAGCAATTCAGCAAACTATCTTGTCCCCAAACTTGATTCGAAAAATGAAAATAGGTTGAATCTGTTGCTTTGTTATTTTGAAAATGGACATGTATTTTTATTCCTTCATTTGCCATGTTTTCGGTGTAAAATACTTGGTATTGAACTTTAACTTGTCCGAAAATTATGGAGGGAAGAAAGAATATTAGAAATAAATATTTCATCTGAAATGGGGTTTGAATCTGCAACTTTATAAAATTGGTAATATTAATATTTTGTTTGGTGATAATCACATTCAAAAATCCAAAAAAATCAAATTCTAGAAATTCCTTGAACTCTTTTACAAAAAAATAAAAAGTTTGCAAATTGAAAACTTTTATCTTAATTTTGAAAAATGAAAATCTTAGTGAAGAAAACAATACTGTATTATATCAAAAAGTATCCTGCTGCTGAAATGCAATTACTTATTTGGTTCAATGAGTTTTCAAAATTTGATTTTTCAAACTTTAACGAATTAAAAAAGATTTACGGAAATGCGAGCATTGTTAGCAATAATAGGGTTGTTTTCAATATCAAAGGAAATGACTTTAGATTAGTCGTTTCTGTCAATTTTATTCAAAAAGCAAGTTATGTCATTTGGTTTGGAACGCACAAAGAATATGACAAAATAGATGTCGAAAAAATCAATTTTGACACGAAAATATTAACAACTAAATTGTAATTTATGAACTGGAAAATTTTGAAAACTGAGGACGATTATACCAAAGCTTCTATGCGCATGATGGAGATTTTTGACGCGGAAGTTGGCACAGCCGAAAATGATGAATTAGAGTTGCTTGTGATATTAATCAAAGATTATGACGACAAATATTATCAATTGCCAGATTTAAATGTATTGGATATAATAAAATTCAAAATGAAAGAATCAGGAACTAAGGCAAAAGACTTGGAATCTATCATCGGCAGTAAAGGTCACATTTCAGCAATTCTATCTGGTAATCGAAAAATTACATTGAAAATGGCCAAAAAGCTCAAAGATTATTTCAATATCCCTGCAGAGATCTTTTTAAATAAAGCATAAAAAAAAACCGTCTGATAAAAATCAAACGGTTTTCTGTGGGAACGGAGGGAATCGAACCCCCGACACAAGGATTTTCAGTCCTTTGCTCTACCGACTGAGCTACGTTCCCGCCTTAATTGTGGGTGCAAATATAACAACTTTATTTAATATGGAGTTTTAAAAATAGATTTTTTTTCATTTTTTTACTTGTATCTTTGCATGCAATGGTAAAAAATAAAAGGTATTTGGTTGTTGATGCGGGGAATACACGTATCAAAGTCGCTGTATACAATAATGATAAATTGGCCGAAATTCACCTATTTACCAATGATGAACTCACACAATTGAAATCTTTTTTGATTGACAACCGTTTTCACGAAGCAATTTTATCATCAGTCCGTTCTCAAAAAGAAACTAAATGGATGTTGCAATTGATGCAAGGTGCTAAATTATTCAAAACACTATCTAAATTTCCGATTGGCTTGAATTACGATACACCCGAAACTCTGGGCGCTGATCGTTTGGCGAATGCAATCGCTGCTTTTTCTCAAGCGAAAGGAAATGCATTGGTTGTAGACATTGGAACTTGTATCAAATTTGATTTTGTAAGTGAAGATGGTGTTTATCAAGGTGGGTCGATTTCGCCCGGAATCCAGATGCGCTACAAAGCAATGAATCAATTCACTGCCGGACTTCCACTGGTAAATATTTTAGAGCAACCAAAATTAATTGGAAAATCAACCGTTGAATGCATGCATACAGGCGTGATGCTCGGAGTGGAATCAGAAATCAATGCTTTTATTCAAGATTATCAAGCTAAATATGATGGTTTAACAATTTTTATTACCGGAGGAGATGCTCAGTATTTTGATTTCGCATCAAAAAACAACATCTTTGTGGACGAAAATTTGACCCTCACGGGTTTATTCATTACAATTCAAGCACATGTACATTAAACTTTTGACGCTTATTTTTATTGGTTTTGCACTTTTGACTAATGCTCAAAAGTTTTCAAATTCACCATTCAGTTCATATGGAATCGGTGAATTCGGCGGGCTAGACAATGCCATTTTCAGTGGAATGGGGAATACCTCTGTTTCAAATCTAGACTCGACCATTCTTAACATAAACAATCCATCTTCTTACGCATCTTTGGCGCACGGCCAACCGCTTTTTTCTACAGGAATTTCATCTAGATTTTCAGAATTTAAATCTGGTGATGCATTGTCCAACTCTAAATATATTGGTATTGAACAATTCGCCATTGCCATTCCTTTTGCTAAAAAATTGGGTTTAGCTTTTGGTTTGAAACCCTATTCAAGAACGGGATATGATTTCTATGATCTCCAGACATTGAATGCACAGCAAGAAATGAAGTATGTATATCGTGGTTCTGGTGGAACTCACCATGTGTTTGTTGGATTTGCGGCAAATTTGTTTCAATACAAAGGGCATAAATTGGGAATTGGTGCTAATTTGGGTTACATTTTCGGAACAACATTAAATGAAAGAATTTCGTACATTAATGCTGAATACGCATCAACAGACGCGATTCCAGGCGGCGTTGAAAATCGTACATATACTTTAAAAGCATACAATGCTGATTTTGGCTTAAATTATCAATGGAAAATCGATAAAAATAAATCCCTCTTAATTGGAGGAACATATACGCCAGCCCAAAACTTGACAACCAGTCGAAGTCAATTTTTAGCTTACTCGGAGGACGTTAACAATGTAAATAAATACATTTATCAAGATACGATTTCCTCAATCAAAGGTAAAATTGGAATGCCTTCCATGCTTGGTGTTGGTATAACCTACGTGATGAGACCGAAAAATTTGCAAAAATCTAAGAAAGTTTATCAATTGACATTAAACGGCGAATTTAAAACAGCCGATTGGTCTAATTACCAAACTACCTTTGAAGGTGTAACTACAAATGGAAACTTTGAAAGTACTTCAAGCTATGCTTTTGGAGCGCAATTTACACCCCACAATGATTTCAAGGACAAAACTGTTGGATTTGTAAATCGAATTCGTTACCGTGCAGGTTTTCAGTATGGTACATTACCTATTGTGACTCAAAATAAGCAGCAAACAAATACGGTGTTTACTGCAGGAATTGGACTACCATTTGCCACACAAAGATCTTCTTCTTCTCTTAATTTTGGTTTTGTTTTCGGAAAACAAGGTAATGGCGAATCAAATTCTGTGAATGAACGCTATATGGGAATTAATTTTGGAGTAATAATTTCTCCAGGATTAAATGACCGTTGGTTTAGAAAATTCAAAATTGATTAATCACCTGATTTTCTAATTTAGTCGTCAAATGGTTTTTGGTAAAGCTAAAATTATTCATTTCCTTCTTTTGATTTGCTTTAGCATTGCGCTCTCTTCTTGTGTAAATGATTTGGATTCAATTCGAAAAGTCACATTTAAAGCAAGTGATCCTGATGAAAGAACAACCAATTTGAAGGTCTTTTACACAGATAGCGGTTATGCCCGAGTACAAATATTCGCAAAGTTGGCCGAGACTTATTCTAAACCAGAACCTGTTATCAAATTAAAAGATGGCGTTAAAATCAATTTTTTCTCCGAAAGTGGTGAAATTGTTTCCGTTTTGACGGCTTTATATGGCGAAATTCAGCAAGAACGAGGAACCATGTTTGTGCGAGATTCGGTTCAACTTTATAATTTTGGCAAAAAGCAACGTTTGGAAACTGAAGAGTTATTTTGGAATCAACGTGATTCTTCGATCTATTCTGAAAAACCAGTGGTAGTTCGTACCCCAGAAGCCGTGCTTTTTGGTCAGGGCATCAGAACAAAACAAGATTTTTCCGCATACGAATTTTTGCAGCCACGCGGACAGATGAGAATGCAAAGCAAATTGTAATGCTTGGTTGTGCTGTATTTCATTGAATCAAGAACTATTTAATCATCAATTAAAACTTGTTTTTAACTTTGTACTTCAAAAGAACAAAATCATGGGAATTTATAACAAAGTAATGCTTTATTTTTGGCTTGTAATGGCAATTTTTATTTTTGTCGGAGTAACAGTAATGGGCTTAAAATCAGGTTTTGAACGCTGGTATCATTTTTATCTTTTTGGTGCAATTTCATTGTTGATGTTTTTTGTTAGAAAATGGATGATGAAACGCATGGAAAGACATTTACTTTTTTTAGAAGAGCAGAAAAGACAATCTGAAAATAAAGCTTAATTTCCATTTATCATTAAAATGGAACTCTCCTAATAGGAAATCATCATTGAACACAATCTTGTTATCAAGGGAGATGTTTTCCTTATTTTTGATAAACTTTATTACATAATAATGTGTTCTTATTTTGTTTTTGAGGATTAACAACTTATGAAGCTACAAACAGTTTTTCTTTCAATCATTTTCTTTCTTTCATTTTTATCTGGTTTTTCTCAAAGATTGCTATCAGGAATTATTTTGGATGAAAAAAAGAATCCGATTCCTTATGCAAAAGTCTATGTAAAAACGAGTCCTGATTTAAGAACGCAGGCTGATGTCAATGGCTATTATGAAATGCGTTTGTTTGAAGGCGAATATTTTTTGGTTTTTTCAGCAACGGGATATGAAGACAGAGAGTCATATGTGGTTATAAACCCAATTGATTCGAAGAGAGACATTCAACTTTTCCCATTGAAAATTGAAGAATTGGAAGGTTTTGAATTGACAACAAAGAAATCAAATCCGGGAAGAGAAATCATGCTCAAAGTGGTTGAAAAGCGAGATAAAATCAATCCATGGAATGTACCCCATACGGTTGATGTTTATATAAAAGCATCAGAAAAGATTACCAAAACTGGCAAGGAAAAAGGGAAGAAAGACGAAGACGAAAACGCGAATGGAAAAGAAATTGAAGATCCATTTGAAGCTGAAAAACGCAAAATAATTGCAGAATCAAACAACATGAATTTGCTAGAAGTTCAAATTCAACGAAATTTTGCGCCACCAAGTAAAGTCAAAGAAATCCGAAATGCATATACCTTGCGTGGAAGCGACAAACAATTGTATTATACCACAACTGTTAAATCTAATTTCAATTTTTTCGAAAATTTACTGCACCTAAATGACTTGCATCAATCTCCCGTTAGTTCACCCATTTCTGGGCCTGGAATTTTGTCTTACAAATACCGTCTGGAATCTCAATACGAGGAAAATGGGCAGAAAATTCATAAAATCAAAATTCTACCGAGAAGTACTGCAACGACCACCTTATCTGGTTATATTTATGTCATTGATTCATTGTGGTTGATTCAAAAGCTTGAATTATCGATGGAAAAAGGGAATTTGCTGAAATATGATTATTTCAAAATCGAACAAACTTTCAGTCATCCTGGAGATTCACTTTGCGTTTTGACCAATCAAGGATTGACTTACGGAACAAAATTCAAGGATGAAATTTCAGCTTGTAAAACCGAAGCTACATACAGTAATTACATTTTTAACCCGCAATTTTCAAATAAATTCTTTGGAAATGAAGTTGCTATCACTGCGCAAGAAGCTTACGAAAAAGATACTTCCTTTTGGGCAACAGCAAGAACAACTTCTTTGACACAAGAAGAACAAGATTTTATCATTTTAAAAGACAGCTTGCGAGATAGATTGAATCGAAAAGAATATTTGGATTCAATAGACGCTGTGTTCAATAAAGTTACATTTTGGAAGGTCGTTTGGTTTGGTGTCGATCACAGAAATAGAGAGAAACAAACTCAATGGACCATCAACTCTGTTGCAGCTTCTTCTAGACCAGTTTATATTGCAGGATCACGTGTTGCTCCTGGTTTTAGTTATTTCAAAAAATGGAAAGATCAGCGGGCCATTGACATGTATACGGAATTATCTTATGGATTTAGAAATGAAGATATTAAAGGTAGGACATGGTGGCGATATCGATACGATCCATTTCACTTAGGAACCATTGGTTTTGGCGCTTCCCACGATTTCGATGCAATTCGAAGCTACGATGCAATTTCTCAAATTTTCAAGCGATCTAATTTTATCGAAACTACCTCAATGAAAGTTTTTGGAGAATATGAAATTTTTAATGGTTTTTATGTCAATCCTGAGGTAAGTTTTACAGAAAGAAGAAGTTTAGATACTACTAGATATTCCTTTAATACTGTTTTGGATGACGCACTAAATAACGATGATCCAACTTTATTCGATTCCTATCAAGCTGCTTTGGCTGAAATAACTATTAGTTATGTTCCAAATCAAAAATTTATGCGTGAGCCATATCGGAAAGTAGTTTTAGGTTCCCGTTGGCCAACATTTTATACTTATTACCAAAAAGGAATTCCGAAACTTTTTGGTAGCGATATCAATCACGACTATTTGTTATTTGGAATCATGCAAACGTTTAAAATTGGAACATTAGGAACATCTAATTATCACATTAAATCTGGGACATTTGTAAATTCCAAGCAATTGAAAGACGCCGACATGAAATTTAACCGTCGAAGTGATCCTTTTTGGTTTTCTAATCCACTTTATTCTTTTCAAGGTTTAGACACATTATTGCCAACCAAAAGACGAATTTTTGAAGGACATTTTATCCACCACGATAACGGAGCAATTATCAATAAAATTCCTTTTATGAAGAAGACTGGAGTTGGGCTCGTTTTCGGCGCTGGAGCTTTATACGTCACGGAGTATAAATACCAACACTACGAAGTTTTGGCGGGTTTAGAACGCAACTTTAAGTTTTCTAGACGGAGGTTGAGAATTGGTATTTATGGTGTAATGTCCGATGGAAATGCAATCAAACCGACCCCAACTTGGAAAATTTCATTTGCTGTTTTGGATGACAGAAATATGAAGTGGAATTTCTAGAGAAGAATTTAATTTCTCTTTTTTACTATTTTTGTTTAAAACACTTTTAATCAGTCGCATGAAAAAATACTATTTACTCCCTTTCTTTGCTGCAATTTTGGTTCTCGTATCCTGTAAAAAAGAAGAAGTTACACCTGAAGTGAATGAACCAAAATTGATCTTTTTATTGGATTTTGATTCTACACAAGTTAGATTAAATAACATTGGTCAAACATCAACAATTCCATCAGGACACGCAACTCAGAGTCCAAAAATGAACAAAATGAGTGCGCATTACATTGAATTGGCACAATCTGCTTTAACACAAATCGGCAGTGGCGTTGTGGTTTATCACGCTCCGGAGACTTCCATTGGTGGTGGTGTTGCGATTGATTTTAGCAAAGCCATATTGGTTGGAAAAGGTGGAAAGTTTTTTGAAATCCCCCTTAAAAATGTAGCTGTAGGTGAATATGAATATTTAAGAGTTTCCATAGGCTACCAAAATTTTGATGTCAAATTACACGTTGATACAACTGTAAATGTGGCTGGAATAGGAAATGTTGATATTGTGCAAGATTATCCTTCAACCATTGCAAGTTTTGTTGGCTTTAATTCTTACATCACAAACTTTCTAATTAAAACGGATAATATTGTTGTAAATGCAAACAAAAGCCAAGGTTTTTGGGGATTTGAAATGAAAGGGAATTACAACGGATACCCAATTAATTATACAGGAACAGGTCAAGCGCCAGCTGGGGCTACGACAGTGGTGAATCCAATTGCATCCACTTCACCAAATCCTGTAGGTTCATGTTTGGTGACTGGCCCATTCAATGGTGGGAAATTAAAAATTACTGGCAATGAAACCAAAGATATTGTTGTACGCGTTTCGATGTCAACCAATCAAAGCTTTGAATGGATTGATGGAAATGCAAATGGAAAATGGGAACCTTCAAAGGGAGAATCCGTTGTTGATATGGGGCTAAGAGGAATGATTCCTTTTGTTCAATATTAAAAACTTGTTTATTTAATCATTTCCTTATTTTTGACGCGAATTTAAATTGTTGATATGAAATTTTTAGCCTTATTTTTCTTTTTGGTGTTCGGTTTATCATTGTCTGCACAGAAGACATTAGATGTTAAATTAATTTTGAAATACAGAAACAATCCACTTTGTAATTGGGATGTGACAATCAAACATGGTGATGCCACGATTGCCAAAAGTAAATCCAACGAAAAAGGGGAAGTGACTTTCAAGAATGCAACTGTATATTCTTTGAGCATAGATGCTTATGGATATAAAGCTTTTCAAGGTGGTGACAAAAAATGGGATGTAAAAGGCTACATTCAATTAAATGAGCAAGGATTTGCTAGTTTTGATTTTGAACCTTTGGTAAAGGAGACCGGAATGCCTGCTTCGATGTTAGAAGCAGCTTGGGGTTTGACTATCAGCGATTGCGGACAAGTTGCTTCAACTCCAAAGTCGGAAGAAAAGTCAACTACTGCCTCTCCAACCAAAACTGAAGAGAAAAAAACTGTTGAAGAAGTTGAGGAAGAAAAGTATTCTGTTGAAGATATGCAACAAGACATGAAGGCTGGTATGGACAACATGAAATTGATGCAGGAAAATAAAATTGCCAATTTGAATTCTAAAATCGAGAAAAAAACGGTGCAACGTAATGGGTTGGATGCAAAATCAAAGGAGTACAGTAAACTTTCATATGAAATCAAAGATTTAGAATTGGAAAGAGAAATTTCTAAAATCAAGTTAGAAAAAGTAAATCTTCAAATTTCGAAAGGTTATAAGCCTTTAAATAAAACAGAAAAAGTGCCTTTAGATGACAGAGAGGACGCCTTGTCAGAAGAACAAAAACTATTAAAAAAGAAAGAGAAAGAAGGATATTTTTATGGAACATCTGAATTGATTGAATCCTCTAAACCAAAGGCTCAGGAAGAATCTCAAGCGGAAGAAAAAACCGAAAAGCCGGAGAAAAAAGCGGAAAAATCAGAGAAAGAGGAGGCAAAAGTTGAAGAAACTAACGAAAAGGAAGCAAGAAAATTTTACACGGAATCAGAATTGGCAGAAATGAGCGTATTTGCTCTGAAAAAATATAAAATGGAATTGAACACCAGCAAAATGAAATTGGAGTTAAATTTAAAAACGAAAAATTCTATTTTCATGCCTGATGAAATCGAACAATTTAAAGCTGATTTAGCTAAAATCGAAAGTCAAATATTGTTGATTGATTCTGAACTTCAAAAAAGATCGGAAACTAAAGAGTAATTTCTGAGAAATCATTTACATAATTTTCCCAATTTGCAGTATTTCCAAGTCTAACTAATTGAATTGTTTGAAATTGAGCTTCTTTAGCAGCTTCTAGCTCTTCAATAATATCTGATAAAAATAAGATTTCATTGGGTGCTTTTTTTAATATTTCAGCAATTTTTGTGTAAGTCTCAGTTTCTCTCTTTCCTCCAGTTTTGGTGTCAAAATATGCTGAAAAATAAGGTGTCAAATCGCCGCTTTCACTGTATCCGAAAATCAATTTTTGCGCAGCAACTGAACCCGATGAAAAAACGCCTAAGTCAATAGCATTGGATTTCCAATATTGAAGTGATGTTGCCACATCTGGATAAACATGCCCTTTAATTTCGCCCGATTTATATCCTGCTTCCCACAAAATTCCCTGCAAAGTTTTCAACGGAGTGATTTTTTTGTCCTCCAAACTCCACTTCAACAATTGCGCAATTTGATCGTCGATATTTCCTAATTCAACTCCTTCATCCAGCGCTAATTTTTGCGTTTGTTCCAACGCTTCTTTTATTTCTTCAAGGTGAAGTAAATTTTTTATTTGCTGAATGTTATTTCTGAAATATGGAAATAATTGCTCATAAACAAAAGAAACAGAAGTCGTTGTGCCTTCAATGTCTGTTAGAATAAATTTGACGTTAGAAATTTTCATGATGCAAAGATAAGGTGAAAATAGACATTAGACATTAGACTAAAGACCAAAGACATTAGATGAAAGACCATGAAATCCATTTAAAATACTAAAAATCAAAGTGTAAGAAATAAAATATTGTTTTCGAAAAGCTACTAGTCTAACGATCCAACATTCAAATACCGCCGAAGGCATCCACGAAGTCAATCTGTAATTAGTCTAATAGTTGCGAAGCAACGGTTCTAATGTCTACTGTCTAATAGCGAAGCGGGTCTTTTTCAATTTAGCGAAGCAATAAAATCCTGATAATCTTTCAAATTTTTGACTTTTTTGAGTGGTTTGGACAAATAATTTCCTTCTGGCAAACCTTCGGCGAAATATTCCCAATAGTGTTTCATTTTGATTAAAATATTGCCTTCATTGGATGTTTCTTTTAAGTAACTTTCGAGCAATAATTCCAAAAATTCACTGAAAATTTCTTGCCAATCTTCTGGAAATTCTTCGCTGTCTTCTTGAATCATTTCAAATAAAAATGGATTTGAAATTCCACCTCGACCAATCATCCAACGACTGATTGAAGGAAAACGCGCTTTCAATTTTCTAAAATCTTCAACTGTGCAAATGTCGCCGTTGTACATTAAATTGTGTTTTGTCAACGGAATAACTTCTTCAAATCGATTCAAATCACACGCTCCGTTATACAATTGCTTTCCGTAGCGCGCATGCACGATAATTTCTGTCAATGGAAAATCGTTTAGCAATGGAAGTAATTTCAAAATGTCAGAAGTGTCTTCATAACCCATCCGCATTTTGAGTCCGATTTTTAAGTCTGTTTGGGTGTAAACTTCATGCAAAATTTGCACAATTTTTTCTGGTTTATTTAAAATTCCAGAACCTAAATCGCGTTTGGCAACCATCGGGTAGGGGCAACCTAAATTCCAATTTACTTCTTTGTATCCCAAATCGAATAAATAATTGGCCATCAGAAGAAAATCTTCCGTGCAGCAAGCCATTAATTGTGGAATGATTGCTTCGAAAGGATTATTTTTAGGTAGTACATCTAATTTGGGTCCTTCCTTGATTGTTCCATCGTTCGACATTTTCAAATAAGGCGCATAAAATCCATCTACATCTCCAAGAACTTGTTGGAACGCATTTCGAAAATGATGGTCCGTAAAACTTTGTAATGGTGCCAAATAGAGTAAATCTCTCAACTGATTTTTTTCTTGCAAAGATACGCAAGACTTTTTGGCGGATGGATTTTTTTGCTTAACTTTAAGTAACAGACCTTTAAAATACAACGCAAATGAGAGAGGAATACCTACATCAAATTTGGAAAACCAAGCGACTTCCAATGCATGATTTACAATTAATTGACGGACGAAAATTAACGATTCAGCAAGTTGGTTGGCACAACCACGAAAGCGGTCCTGATTTTTTCAACGGTTCAATTGAATTGGACGGAATCAAATGGAATGGAAATATTGAAATTCACATCAAATCTTCCGATTGGTATGCGCATCAACATCAAATCGATCCAGCGTATGATAATGTGATTCTGCATGTTGTTTATCAATACGACAAACCGGTAATTGTGAATGGTGAAGAACTACCAACCTTGGAATTGAAATCTTATTTGGATCAAAATGATTGGTCGAGTTATGATTCTCTGATTAAAAATCAAACTTGGATTCCCTGTGAAAAATCGATTCAAGAAGTTGATGAATTGTTTGTTTCGATGCAAATTGAAAATGCTTTGATTGAGCGTTTGCAGCGAAAATCGATGCAAATTGAATTACGGTATCAATTGTTGAATAGAAATTTACAGCAATTGCAATATGAAGTCATTGCGCAATCATTTGGTGCGAAAATCAATGCTTTGCCTTTTGTTGAATTGACGCAACACATGCCATTGAAAATTTTATGGAGAGAAGGTAGAGATGCCGTTTTTCCACTTTTGCTCGGTGCGAGTGGATTTTTAGATGCAGAATTGGATGAAATTCATTTTAAAAAATGGCAAAAAGAATGGCGATTTATGGTGATGAAACATCAGTTTTCAACCATGGATTTATTGACATGGAAAAGCAAAGGCTTGCGACCACCTGGATTTCCTAAAGTGAGAATCACACAGTTTGCAGCTGTTATTTCTAATTTACAGTCCGATTTTTCGATTTTTATGAAATCTCCAGATGAATTGTTGGCATTTTTTAAATTTGACAATCGTGCTTTTAAAACGATTGAGGGATTAAAGCCATTGACTATTTCTTTCCAACATTCTTTGATTATTAATTCATTGGTTCCCATATTATGGTGGTATGGAAATCATTTGTCAAATGAGATTTTCAAGCAAAAAGCGTTGATTTTGTTGAGTAAAATTCCTGCCGAAAAAAACGAAATTATTCAACGGTGGAAAAATTTGGGAATTAGATGTAAATCTGCTGAAGATTCTCAAGGATTATTGGAATTAAAGAACGAAATTTGTACAAACAAACTTTGTTTGAAATGCAAGATAGGCAACAAAGTGTTGGGACGATAAATTGAATTGTATGAGAACCATTCAAAAAATTATTTTCTTTTTCGAATTACGGTCCTATGGCGTTTGTTCATGGTTGGCTCGCAAATTGGGAATCAGTTCTTCTCGCGTGCGTTTAGGATTCATTTATGCTTCTTTCGTTACGCTTGGTTCGCCTTTGTTGATTTATTTGCCGATGGCTTGGATTTTAGAACACAAGCATTTTTTCAAATTTCAGCGCAAAAGACGTTCGTCTATTTGGGAACTTTAATTTCCAGTATTTTTCGTTATGCGAATCATTATCACAGGGTCAAATGGAATTTTAGGCCAAAAATTGGTTGAGTATTGTATCGCCAAAAGTTTGACTTTCATTGCAACTTCCAAAGGTTTGAATCGCAATCCCAATTGTCCTGATTATTTGTATTTATCGATGGACGTTTGTAACAAATTAGAAATCAATCAGGTTTTTGACACTTTGTATCCAACACACATTTTGCATGCAGCTGCGATTTCAGATGAATCATTTTGTGAGCAAAATCCAACTTTGTGTCATCAAGTGAATGTGGAAGGAACAGCACTGCTTTTCCACGCTTGTCAACAATTTGAGGCACATTTTAAATTGATTTCTTGGGATTTGACAGAGAATTTGGATTCAATTTATTCCAAATCAAAGATGGCAGCACAAAAAAATCTTGAATCGAGCAATTACAAAAATTGGTCGGTCATACATTTCAATGAAAATGCAACCATTGAATCTTTATTCAGCTATTTTTAATTCTGAATTATTTTATTCCTTTAATAAACTTCCTCCCCATTCAATAACGGTGAATCCATTTCTTCTCAATGGTTTAATTTCTACCGGTTTGTTAATGAATTGATTTGAAATGACAGTAACTTCATTGAAAATCGCATAAACTCTGCGCAAGTGATCCGGTTTTGGATTGATTTCTAACGCACCAATGACTTCGCAATTTTCATCTACAAAAAATTCGACTTGAATCATTTTAAATTTTTGCAATTTCGGTGCCCAATAAGTGATGAAATCCGATCTCTCTCTGTAGTTTAATCCAAGATTTGATAGATTTTTTTCTAGAAATAGAATCAAGTCCTTTTGCGCGACAATTTCATTTGAATTTGATTTTTTGCCTTGAAGTAAATTTGCATTTTGATTTGATTCCCAAAACAAATATGGGTAATTTGCACCATTCGCGGCGGTTAAATTTCCATTTTCATCCGTTTTCATTTTCCAAGTATTGTCTGTCGGCAATTGAGGATAGGTAAACGTTAAAACACCTTGTGGGATTAATTTAAGATTGAAATCAATCGGATTTTCGCTGTAAGCATAAATCACAGGTTTATCGACCATGATATTCCTTCCAGAATATTTCAAAGGAATGTAAACCGAAATATCCATTTTATGCTGACTTGTAAATGCATGATTTTCAAAATAGATTTTTTCGTACAAAGAATCTTTGTCTTCCTTTTTAATGAAAAGTAAATATTTGGTTGTTTCATTCACCAGAACTTCAAATTCGCCCAAAGCATTGGTTGAACCGATTTTTTTTCCATCCACGTCGTAAATGAATTGAACTGATTCCGGAGCTAGAATAAAATCTGTTGAATATGGATCCATTTCAACTTCAAAAAATACTTTTCCTTTGATCAAACATTTTCCTTTCGCAACAGTCAAATCTTCTACATCGGAATTTACAATGACTTGTCTAAAAATCCTTGATTCCTTCAAATCACCCTCTTTTGCAAAAGATGACCAAGTGATTAAAATGAAGATGCAACTAAAAATGGATTTCATAATTTTATTTGGTTTTTTCAGTGACTTAATAATTTGATAAATCAATTTCTATTCCGCCCCAATCTACTATATAGAATCCATTTCTCTCCAGGGGTTTGAGTATTTGAGGACTTACTTCGAACGGAAAATCAGGTTGATTATTTCCAGCAAACAGCATGTAAATGCGATTTAAGTGATTGGGAGATGGATTGATTTTATATTTGGCAAATTGATCACATTGGTTATTTTGAACAAATTGTATTAAATAATAATTTTCCTTTTGCATTTGAGGCGCCCAGAAAGTAATAAAATCAGTTTTTTCATTGAAATTGAATCCCAGAGCAGTCAATGTTGAATCTAAATAGGAAACAATCTCTGCTTTAGAATTGATTGATCCACCAATTTCATCTTTATTTTGTTTGATACTTGATAGTTCAAAATGGATGTTTTTTTGTTGACTTTCCCAAAATAGATAAGGATAATTTTGCTGTGAATTTTGGTCTGAAAGCACATTGTTTTCAAGTTTCATTTGCCAAGCTTGAGTGCTGTCTACACTAGGATAAGTAAAGGTTAATGCTCCTATTGGAATCAATCGAAAATCAAAATTTGTGTTTTGATCTGAATAACAATAAATAACTGGTTTTTTGACCTTAAATTCAGTTTCTTCTTTCGTTTGCGTCATGAAAATCCTGAGTTTGATGCGGTGTTTGTTTTTCAAAGTATAATTTTCCAAGTAAGATGGATTATAATCCATCAGCACAAATTTCAAAATAGAATCTTTGAGTGCATTGGTCATTCTGAAATAACCTTTTTTATCACTTCGCGTCGTTTTTTCGCCAGCACTTACGATAACATTACTCAATTTTTCTCTGACCTGATTTTCATTGTATTTATAGTCATAAATTGTTCCTTCAATTAAATATTTCCCGTTTGGAATTTTGGCATCATACTTATCTGAAACAATTTCATAACTCAAATGATACGGAATGTATTTTTCTGAAAAACAATAAATTGATTGAAATAGGATAAGAAATAATGCTAGTTTTTTCATGATGATTTAGTTTACAGGTTCGATTGAATTTCTCAATTTAATTCCGCCCCAATCAACCATGTAAAATCCATTTCGTTCTAAAGGTTTGAGTTTTTGTGGCAATGCAAAGTATGGAAAGTCGTTGGTTTCATTTCCCATAAAAAGCATGTAAAAACGGTTCAAGTGATCTGGTTTAGGATTGATTTCATAGCTGGCAATTTGTTCACATTCATTGTTTTGCAAGAATTGAATTAAATAGTAATTTGCGTTTTGCATTCTAGGTCCCCAATAGGTAATAAAATCCGTTTTTTCTTGTGAATTAAAACCTAAAACTGTCAAAGTGGAATCTAAAAAAGGTACAACTTGTGATTTTGAAACAATCGAGGCATTGATTTCTGCTTGGTCTTGTTTGAAAATCGCTCCGTTAAAATAAACGTTTTCTTGCTGACTTTCCCAGAATAAATAGGGATATTTTTGCTTCGATTTGACCTCAGTCAATTCATTGTTTTCCAAATTCATACTCCAAGTTTGATTCTCTTTCAAAAGTGGATATGCAAAAGATAATTTACCTACAGTATTGAGCTTTAAATCAAAATGAATGGTTTTTTCCGAATAACAATAAATCACAGGTTTTTCAGCTACTGGAATATCATCTCCATAAACTTCAGGTATTCTGCTGATAAAGATTTTCATTTTAAGGTGTTGCTGACTTTGAATAGGATAATTTTCAAGATAATAGGTAGGAAAACCCTTTCTGTCAATTTGGAGATAACTTTCTGAGATTTTTGTGGTCATTTTGAACCATCCTTTGGAGTCTGTAACAACTTTTTTTGTGCCAGATTTAATGACCAAACTACTTAATTTTTGATTGCTTTGGATTTCGTAAACTGTGGCTTCGATGACATATTGCCCTTTGGGAATCTTGGTGCTCTTTTCATTTGAAACGATTTGGAAACTCGCAGAATAAGCTATTTTTTCTTTTCCAAAAACGGCGAAAACGAGAGTAAAGAATATGATAGAAATTGCAATTTTCATGGTTTCAAGTTTTTATATAGAATTATAAATTTACGGTTTTTATTGATACAAGTAATCATAGAATTCGTTCAATCAGAAAGTTGTTTTTGTATTTAAATTGTACTTTTATCAATTGAATTCTCGGTGTATCAATTATGAAGGAAAATATTCAAACGACCTTATTTCAGTTACTCAAACAAAAAATGGCTGGCGACGATTCCCTTGGAAATGCGCTTTCCGATTTGTTAAGTATTTCTCCAGATGCAGTTTATCGTCGTTATCGAAATGAAACGCCACTCACCATTCAAGAGTTGAAAAAAATTTGCAATCATTATTCGATTTCATTTGACGCTTTATGCGAAATGGGAGAAGGGAAAGTCGTATTTTCTTATCCGCCACTAAACACCTTTGATTTCAGTTTAGAATCTTATTTAGAAGGAATATTACAAGCATTTCAAAAATTAAAATCACTTTCAAGTCCTGAAATTATTTTATCGGTAAATAATGTTCATTTATTCCAGTTATTGAATTTTCCACAATTGGTTCGTTTCAAATTGTATTTTTGGGCAAAAACACATTTGCAAATCCCTGATTATAAAGACAAACCTTTTCGACATGAAAAGACTAGTGAAAATGCATTTGCATTGGGAAAAGAAATTTTGCAGATTTACAATTCAATTCCTTCCAAAGAGATTTATGACTTTGATTTCATGCGTGGATTTATGCGTCAAATTCAATATTACTATAAAGCGCATCACTTCGAAGATCCAGAATATGCACTTTTTTTATTCGATCGAATGCTGCTAATGTCTAATCACATAAAAGAGCAAGCCAATATTGGTAAAAAGTTTATTTTTGGTACTCAGGCTCCTGCTTCTGGAAATTCATTTGAAATGTATTTGAATGAAACGATAAATTCTGATGTCACATTTTACTATAATAGTAAGGAACAACAAGGATTATACTTGACACACAACATTATGAACTATCTGGAGACAACCAATCAAAGTTACGTGTCTGATTCAAGGTTGATTATCGATAAACAATTGGCAAGTTCTAGTTTGATTAGCATCGTGAACGAGAAAGAGCGCAATCATTTCTTTTATGAATTCGACCGAACAATTCATCTTTTCAGAAAGAAAATAGAGGCTGATTTAGAAAATTAAAGTTTGTTATTTGCGTATTTCGCAACTCAACTAAAGTCACCTGCTGAATTCAGTTTTTAAATATGGGATTTTTACAGAAATATTTGTTCAATCAAAAAACAAATAAAGTATGAAAACAAAAATCTTTTTTTCAGTATTAATTTGCTTTTCATTTTTAAAAGTGAATGGCCAGGAAAAACCAAATGAACCAACTTCTGCAACAAATCTTCCAACACTCGCTGTTGCAAATCCGTATGTAAATGGATTGACTTTTAAAGCAGAAACTGTTTCCAAAATGATTCGTCTGGAACTAATCAAAATGAAAAAATACAAAGTGTATGACGTTTTTGACATGGCTGATGTATTGAAAGGAAATGCTGAATTTTTGAATGAATGTTACGGACAAAACTGTTTGGTCAAAATGGGCAAGGAGTTGAATGTGGATTATGTAATGTGCGGAAGTTTTGACGGTTTGGGAAATAAAATTGCCATCACGATCAAAATTGTCGATGTAAGGAATCATACCATTCTAAAATCTTCTGTAAAAGAATTTGACAACCAAGAATTGGAATTGCAACGAATGATTGAAATATTATTGAAAGAAATGCATGATATCGAGTTTTCAAAAGAAACTAGTGACCGCTTATCTTTTAAAAATGAACTTATTACTTCAAACAACATCGGTAAAATAAACAATTCAGGTCCGAGAATTGGTATGGCATATTTATTAGGTTCTGTGAATGAATTTGCTGTCCGACCAGAATCTCAAGGAGGTTTGGGTATTTTTCCTGGTGTGAGTATGATTGGATATCAGTTGGAAAAACAATATGTTGGAACTGAAAATTTTTCTTCTTTGATTGAATGTGTAATCAATGTTTCTGGATTAGAACAAGGTCAATTTATTCCTTCTTTGACCTTAATGAATGGATTTCGATTTGGGAAATCAGGTTGGGAAATTGCTTTTGGTCCCGGTTTTGGAATCAAACAAACCTCAAATGGTTTTTTTGACAATGACAATTTATTTAGTGACAATCAACAATATTTTTCCGAAGATGATTGGGCAAAGTATGCTGAAAGAAATTATTCCAATTTGCCTGAATACAATACAACGGGTCAGTTTGTAGCGCCAACGCCAGATAAATTCAATCACACCTATAACTTCGACAAAAAGTTTGGAGACCTGAGAGGAAAATATTCCATGAACACAATGTTTGTTTTTGGAGTAGGCAGAACATTCAGAGCAGGTGCATTAAATATTCCGGTGAATGTTTTTTATTCATCGCAAAAAGGTGGCGGAATGACAGGTGTCAATGTTGGATTTAATGTTCAAAAACGCAAAAAACGAATTAATGACTAACAAAACAAGGTTGAAATTTTCGTCTTAGAACAAAGGGAAGGTGCAAGTTTGAAGCATTTTCTCTTTTTTTATGTCGTGATTTTTGGATTCTAATTAACAAATTTTGTCATTTATCTCCGAAAAATTTTATCTTTACCGCTCATTTAAAATAAGAAAAAAATGGCTAAAAATTCATGGCGAGTAAAACCAATGAGTGCCTTTGAGGCTGACATGAAGAAAAGTGAATTGAAACGTGTTTTGACAAAATGGGGATTAACTTCATTGGGAATTGGTGCAATTATCGGTGGTGGTATATTTACTTTAACTGGAATTGCAGCTCATAATCACGCTGGTCCTGGTTTAGCAATTGCATTTGTTATTGCAGGAATTGGATGTTTGTTTGCGTCTTTATGTTACGCTGAGTTTGCATCTGTTTTGCCAGTTGAGGGTTCAGCTTATGCTTATTCTTATGGCACCATGGGTGAGGTTTTTGCTTGGATAATAGGTTGGAATTTGATTCTTGAATACATGATGGGTGCAACTACTGTTGCCGTTGCCTGGAGTGGTTATTTTGAAAAACTACTGCATCAATGTGGAATTCATCCCCCCTTGTGGCTAATGAACGACCCTGTTACAGCAGCAACTAAGGCACATGAAATGGGTATAGCTGCACCAAGCTTCTCTTTCAATTTACCAGCATTTTTGATTACTTGGGTAGTAACTTCGATCTTAGTGAGGGGAATCAAGGAAGCAGCAAAAACCAATAATTTGATTGTAATTTTAAAATTAGCTGTTGTACTTTTCGTAATTTTTGTTGGTTTCTTCTTTATCGATACTAAAAATTACACACCATTTGTTCCACCTGCAGAAGTAATCGACGGTGTTTCTCATTATGGATGGGGTTTTGGTGGTGTTTTGACTGCCGCCAGTATTGTATTTTTTGCCTATATTGGTTTTGATGCAGTATCTACCCAATCTGGTGAAGCAATTAATCCTAAAAAAGACGTTCCATTCGCGATTATAGCATCCTTAATTATTTGTACCGTTCTATATATAGCCGTTTCTCTTGTTTTAACAGGAATGGTTGGCTTTAAAGATTTGGATATTAAGGCACCAGTTGCCTCGGCTTTTGAAGGTATTGGAATGCCATGGGCAACTGTACTCATCACGATTGCTGCAGTTGCTGGACTTACATCAGTGATGCTTGTCATGATGCTTGGTCAAACAAGAGTTTTCCTAGGAATGGCAAAAGATGGATTGTTGCCTTTCAAGATTTTTGGAGTGGTACATAAAAAATTTCAAACACCATATAGAAGTACAATTATCGTGGGATTAATTATTTCTGTTGTTGCCTCCCTAACTCCAATTGATAAGGTTGCAGAAATGTGTAGTATGGGTACATTGTTGGCTTTTTCAATGATTTCTGTTGCTGTATTAATTTTGAGAATCAAACAACCTGATTTGCCGCGCCCGTTTAAAACACCATTCCTTCCTGTAGTTTCTGTTTTGGGAACACTATTTAATGTCGGTCTTATGTTTTTCGTCAAAACTGAAACGTGGATCGCTTTCTTGATTTGGACTGCTATTGGCTTTCTTGTATATTTCGCATATAGCCGTCGCCATAGTAAAGTAAGCGAATACAATTTTGAACAATCCCTTAAGGGACATGATGCTATTGTAAACGCATCAGAAAATCTTAATGAAGATTAGTAAATAAACCCATTTTTTTTAAAAGTCAATCAATATTTTTTGATTGACTTTTTATTTTTATCAAAAATCATTTTATGTCACAAAATCAAGAATTAAAACGCACGCTCGGACTTTTTGATGCAACAAGTATTGTCGCTGGTTCGATGATTGGTTCAGGAATTTTTATTGTTACTACCATCATGGCGCGTGATATTGGTTCTGCTGGTTGGTTGCTGGTTTTGTGGGTTTTGACGGGATTAATAACAGTTTTCGCAGCCTTGAGTTATGGCGAATTGGCTGGTATGATGCCAAACGCTGGCGGCCAATATGTTTACATTCAAAGGGCGTATGGCCGAATGATTTCATTTCTTTATGGTTGGACAGTTTTTACAGTCATTCAAACGGGTGTAATTGCTGCTGTTGCGGTTGCATTTGCGAAGTTTACAGCCGTGTTTTTTCCAGAATTGAATGCGGTCATTTTTCAGTTTTCTAAATCTTTTGCACTAACGTACGCGCAATTATTAGCCATTTTTTCAATCGTGTTTTTGACCTTTATCAATACACGAGGAATCCAAAATGGAAAAAGAGTTCAGTTGATTTTTACTTCCGCGAAACTCATTGCACTTTTTGCATTGATTGTTTTGGGATTGGCATTCGGATTAAAAACGGATACTTTGGCAAATAATTTTCACGATATGTGGACGGCAAGTCAAACAATCGTTGATAAAGGAAGTGTAACCGTTATTCCGTTGTCAGGATTTGCATTATTGGGTGCAATGGGTGCAACGATTATCAATTCTCTTTTTTCCTCAGACGCATGGAATAACGTAACATTTATCGCTGCTGAAATAAAGGATCCAAAGAAAAATATTCCAAGGAGTTTGTTTTTGGGAACATTGATTGTAACTATAATATACATTTTAGCAAACTTGGCTTATTTAGCTTTGCTCCCTTTACATGGAAGTCATGAAGCAACTACCATTGTTGGAAAAGGAATCATGTTTGCAACTGACGATCGCGTTGGTACGGCAGCTTCTTCCGTGATTTTTGGGGATATTGCAGTTTATTTAATGGCAGGACTTATCATGATTTCAACGTTTGGATGTAACAATGGATTGATTTTAGCGGGTTCAAGATTGTTTTATGCCATGTCAAACGACAAATTGTTTTTTAAGAAAGCAGGTGTTTTAAATAAAAATCAAGTTCCTGCAACTGCGCTTTGGTTGCAATGTGTTTGGGCTTGTGTACTTTGTATTTCTGGTAAATATGGAGATTTGTTGATGTATTCAACCTTTGCATCTTTGATTTTTTACATTTTAACAATCGGAGGGATTTTTATTTTGCGTAAAAAAGAACCTGATACAGAAAGACCATATAAAGCTTTTGGTTATCCATTTATTCCAGCGCTTTATATTTTAGTAACATTGGCTATTTGTGTTGACTTACTAATTTATCAACCGATCAATACTGGTTTAGGCTTAGGAATCGTTTTACTCGGAATTCCTGTTTACTATATGACTCAAAATAAATCTAATTAAATCTTTGCAGATTATTCGAGAATTTGTATTTTTAGATCTTTAGAATCAAATAGATGCAAAATCCTATTCATTTTTCAAAGAGATCACGGCGTGCAATAATCATTTTTACGATATCGATGATTGTAGTTGTGTTGATTCCAAGATTCTATTTTTTGATTAATCCTCCCCAAAAATTCACTTTCTCGCAAACTGCTTTTCAAAAACAACATTACAAAAACGTTGAATTTAAAAAGCGAGAGAGAAAACAGTATTTTAAAAAATCATCAAAATTCAATGTTCCACGAGCTAAATTTGATCCGAATAAATATAGCGAAGCAGATTGGATAAAATTGGGAATGAGTCCAAAACAAGCAGCAATAATTTTGAAATTTGGCAAACGAGGATTTTATTCGCCAGAAGATTTGAAACGTGTCTTTGTGATTTCGGACCAATTTTACAGTGTAATCAAAGACTCGTTGATTTTTCCTTCAAAACCAGCTTTCAATAAATTTGAGAAGTCAGAATTTGAAATTAGAAAAGTTGCGAAGATTGAAATTAATACTGCATCAGAGGAAGAATTGCTTACCGTGAAAGGAATAGGGCCATTTTTCGCTAAACAAATAATCAAGAAACGAACAGAATTAGGTGGATTTATTAGCAAAGAACAATTGCTCGAAGTATGGAAATTTGACCAAGAAAAATTGGACATAATCAGTCCCAACATTTCTGTAAGCTCAGATTTAGTTCAAAAAATCAATATCAATACTGCAACCGTTGAGATGTTAAAAGCACATCCATACATTAGATGGAACATCGCCAATTCAATTGTAAAAATGCGCGCTCAAATTGGGTCGTTCAAAAAAATCGATGAATTGAAAAAGTCTGTGCTAATTACGGATGAGGTTTTTGAAAAGTTGAAACCTTACGTTACGGTTGAATGAAAATCGCCAGTCAAAAGATTTGATTAAATTCAAACTTGCAAGGATTGTTCTTCGGTAAATTCTTCGTAAAATTGCAAACTAAAAAAGCCCATTTTTGATTTACTAAGAATTCTTATTAAGGTAATCATTCTTGGTTTAATTGTTTCAAATAATCAAAATTCAATGATTGAAAATCAAATAAAAGCGGTAATACGTGACGTGCCAGATTTCCCTAAGCCGGGAATTATTTTCAAAGACATCACCCCAATCATGATGAATCCGGTTTTGTCGGCTGAGATATTAGATCATTTGGTTGAAATGTACAAAGACCAAAAAATCGATAAAATTGCAGGAATTGAAAGTAGAGGATTTTTATTTGGTTATCCTTTGGCAATCCGATTGGGAATTCCATTTGTCTTAATTAGAAAATCTGGAAAATTACCCTACGATAAAATTGGTTATTCTTACGATTTAGAATATGGTAGTTCAACCATCGAAATGCATACAGATTCAATTGAAGTTGGAGAGAAAGTACTCATTCATGACGATTTATTAGCTACGGGAGGTTCTGCTGCGGCAGCTGCTGAATTGGTTAAAATGTGTGGTGGAGAAATTTTAGGCTTTAACTTTCTGGTTTCGTTAGATTTTTTAAATGGTGAAGAAAAATTGAAACAATATACTGAGAATATTGTTAATTTAGTGCGCTATTAAGCAAAATTGATATAAAACAAAAGTTTACCCCAATACACATTAAAATGAATTTTGATTTAAACGAAAACCAAAAAATGATTGCGCAAATGGTGCGCGATTTTGCAGAAAAAGAAATCCGTCCTAACTTTATGGAATGGGATGAAACACAAGAATTTCCTGTACATGTATTCAAAAAATTAGGTGAATTAGGCTTAATGGGCGTTTTTATTCCTGAAGAATATGGTGGTTCTGGATTTGGTTATGACGAATACATTACGGTTGTTTCTGAAATTTCAAAAGTATGTGGTTCAATAGGTTTGTCAGTTGCTGCGCACAATTCACTTTGTACAGGTCATATTTATTACCATGGGTCGGAAGCTCAAAAGAAAAAATATTTGCCTTTGTTAGCTAGCGCTGAATGGATTGGTGCATGGGGTTTAACTGAAACAGGAACTGGATCTGACGCAGGAGGAATGAATACTACTGCAGTTCTTGAAGGAAACGAGTGGGTTTTGAATGGTTCGAAAAACTTCATTACACATGGTAAATCTGGAGACGTTGCAGTTATAATTGCCCGCACTGGTGAAAAAGGAGATTCAAAAGGAATGTCTGCTTTCATTGTTGAAAAAGGTACACCTGGATTTTCTGCAGGAAAGAAAGAGAATAAAATGGGAATGCGCGCATCAGAAACATGTGAATTGATTTTTGATAATTGTCGTATCCCAGCTGAAAACTTGATCGGTGAAAAAGGAAAAGGTTTCCAACAAGCCATGCAAATTTTAGATGGTGGAAGAATTTCAATTGGCGCTTTGGCTTTAGGAATTGCAAAAGGTGCTTATGAAGCAGCAGTAAAATATTCTAAAGAAAGAGAACAATTCGGAAAACCAATCTCACAATTTCAAGCAATTGCCTTCAAATTGGCTGATATGGCAACGCAAATTGAAGCGGCAGAATTATTATTGTATCAAGCTGCATATTTGAAAAACAACAAGAAGAATTTGACAAAAGAATCAGCAATCGCGAAGTACTATGCTTCTGAAGTTGCAGTGACTGTTGCCAATGAAGCAGTTCAAATTTTTGGTGGATATGGTTATACAAAAGACTTCCCTGTTGAGAAGTTTTACCGTGATGCAAAGCTTTGTACAATTGGTGAAGGGACGTCAGAAATTCAAAAATTAGTAATTTCTAGAGAAATTTTAAAATAAACTTGTTTTTTCGAAAATTGGAAGTATCTTTGCAACCCAATTAGAAAGAAATTTAATAAATCAAGATATGTTAATTATTCCTGTAAAAGAAGGCGAAAACATCGAGAGAGCGCTTAAAAAATACAAAAAGAAATTCGATAAAACGAATGTAATGAAAGAATTGAGAGCTAGAAAAGAGTTCATCAAGCCTTCTGTTATCAATCGTCAAGAAAATATCAAAGCAGCTTATAAAGAAAAAATGATTTCTGCAGAAATGTAAGAAACTTTTATTCCAAAATAACGTTAAAGGAGTCTATATGGCTCCTTTTTTTGTTTTAGAAGATTTTAAAAATTACCTACTCACTGAGAAGCGGGTTTCCGACCATACAATTACAGCATACATAAACGATCTAAAACAATTTCTTGAATTTACAAGTATCGATACGATTGAAGAATTACAAGAAGTCAATCACCAATTAATCCGATCTTGGATTGTAGAATTAATTGAATCGAATATAGATAGAAGATCTGTAAATCGCAAACTTTCAACTTTACGTTCTTTTTACAAATGGGCACAAAAGCAATCCTTGGTTGAAAATAATCCGATGCTGAAAGTTCAAGGACCAAAGCAAGAAAAAAGACTTCCCTCGTTTGCCAAACAAAGCGAAATGTCAAGCGAAAAGACACAAGCTATTTTCGGACAAGATTTTGACGGAATCAGGGATCATTTGATTGTTGAAATGTTTTACCAAACGGGCATTCGTTTGTCTGAATTAATAGAATTAAAACAAAAAGATGTTTCTTTAAGAAATATTAAGGTTTTGGGAAAACGCAATAAAGAACGAATAATTCCTATTACCGATGGTTTGAATGTATTGATTCAAAAATATTTAGCGTTTAAAAGTCAAATGGGGCTAGATTCAATTTATTTTTATGTTCTACAAAACGGAAATAAGTTGTATCCAAAGCTTGTTTATCGGAAAATAAATTATTACCTTGGTAGTGTAACGAATTTAGATAAAAAAAGTCCCCATGTTTTAAGACACACTTTTGCAACACATATGTTAAATAATGGTGCAGGGTTGGAAACATTAAAAGACTTATTGGGTCATGCAAATTTATCTGCAACACAGGTTTATACGCACAATTCGTTTGCACAGTTAAACAATATTTATTCACAAGCCCATCCACGTGGGCACAAAAAAGAGTAGTTATGGACATTAAAATTCATTCAATCCATTTCGATGCGGATCAAAAATTGTTAGATTACATCAAAGACAAGGTTTCGAAACTTTCATTATTTTTTGACCACATAATTGCAGGTGAGGTGTTTTTAAGATTAGATAAAAGCAGTGATAAAGAAAATAAGATTACAGAAATAAAGATTTTAATTCCTGGTAAGGAGTTGTTCGCAAAAAAACAATGCAAATCTTTTGAAGAAGCGGCAGATTTAGTCGTTGAAGCATTAAGAAAACAAGTTGTTAAGCATAAAGAAAAAGTATAGTTATTTATTGAAAATTAGAATATTATGACGGGTGGTGTTTGACCACCCATATTTTTTGAAATAAATTTTTAAAAAAAAACTTTTAAAAAGACTTGCTACAACAGAAATCTTTCATACATTTGCAAACCCAAACGGGAAAATAACACAGAAATCGTTCTTTAAAATTTTATATTACCAAATTTCAATGCGCCGGTGTAGCTCAGTTGGCTAGAGCAGCTGATTTGTAATCAGCAGGTCGGGGGTTCGAGTCCCTCCACCGGCTCAAAAATGGGGGTGTCGCATAGTGGCTATTGCAGCAGACTGTAAATCTGTCACCGTAAGGTATCGTTGGTTCGAGTCCATCCACCCCCACAACCATTGAAATAAAAATAATAAGCGGGAGTAGCTCAGTTGGTAGAGCGTCAGCCTTCCAAGCTGAGGGTCGCGAGTTCGAATCTCGTCTCCCGCTCAATAAAGATTTTAAAGAACGATGCCGGTGTAGCTCAGGGGTAGAGTGCTTCCTTGGTAAGGAAGAGGTCACGAGTTCAAATCTCGTCATTGGCTCAGACAAAGGATTCATCCACTATTTATGGGTGAAATTTTGTATATTTAAAAGTTAGGCAATTTATTAATAACTAAGTAACAAATAAAACAATGGCTAAGGAAAATTTTAATCGTTCCAAACCACACGTTAACATCGGGACTATCGGTCACGTTGACCACGGTAAAACAACATTGACAGCTGCAATTTCAAGCGTTCTTTCTTCAAGAGGTTTGGCAGCAGTGCGTGATTTCTCTTCAATTGACAACGCACCTGAAGAAAAAGAGCGTGGTATCACAATTAACACATCTCACATTGAGTATGAAACTTTAAACCGTCACTACGCACACGTAGACTGTCCAGGTCACGCGGATTACGTAAAAAACATGGTTACTGGTGCTGCTCAAATGGACGGAGCAATCTTAGTGGTTGCTGCAACTGATGGACCAATGCCACAAACTCGTGAGCACATCCTTTTAGGTCGCCAAGTTGGTGTTCCAAGAATGGTTGTTTTCATGAACAAAGTGGACATGGTTGACGATCCAGAATTATTGGAATTGGTTGAAATGGAAATCCGTGAGTTGTTGTCTTTCTACAATTATGATGGTGATAACGCTCCAGTAATTCAAGGTTCTGCATTAGGTGCATTGAACGGAGAAGAGCAATGGGTTGCTAAAATTGACGAATTGATGGATGCAGTTGATACTTATATCGAACTTCCTCCACGTGATGTTGATAAGCCTTTCTTGATGCCAGTTGAGGATGTATTTACCATTACTGGTCGTGGTACTGTAGCAACAGGACGTATCGAAACAGGTGTAATCAACTCTGGTGAAGCTGTAGATATCTTAGGTATGGGTGATGTTAAATTATCTTCTACTGTAACAGGTGTTGAAATGTTCCGTAAAATCTTGGATAGAGGTGAAGCAGGTGACAACGTTGGTCTTTTGTTAAGAGGTATTGAAAAATCTCAAATCAAAAGAGGAATGGTTATCGCGAAACCAGGATCAACTACACCACACACTGATTTCAAAGCTGAGATTTATGTTTTGAAAAAAGAAGAAGGTGGACGTCACACTCCATTCCACAACAAATACCGTCCTCAGTTCTATTTCCGTACAACTGACGTTACTGGTGAAATCTTTATGACTGATGGTCGTGAGATGGTTATGCCAGGTGATAACGTAACAATCAATGTTAAATTGATCGTACCAGTAGCAATGGATAAAGGTTTACGTTTCGCTATCCGTGAGGGTGGTAGAACAGTAGGAGCTGGACAAGTTACTGAAATCATCGCTTAATAAGCAACGATTATATAATTTTAAAGGGGAGTTCGCTCCCCTTTTTACGCGGGTGTAGCTCAGCTGGTAGAGTAGTGGTCTCCAAAACCATTGGTCGTGAGTTCGAATCTTACCGCCCGCGCAAATACTGAGAAAAGTGTCGAAAATTAAAAATTATATTGACGAAACTGTCAACGAAATGGTTCACAATGTAACGTGGCCAACCTGGAAAGAATTGCAGAGCAACACCATTATTGTGGTTGTTGCTTCCGTGATTTTTGCGCTTTTGGTTTTTGTAATGGATTTCCTTTTTGGAATTTCAGCTAGCGACAAATCTTTTTGGAGAGGAGCATTAGGTTTTATTTACAATATGTTTAATTAAGCGTAATGGGAGATATTAAAAAAAGATGGTATGTCGTTAGGTCTGTGAGCGGAAAAGAGAAAAAGGTAAAAGAATATCTTGACCTTGAAATTTCTCGTTTAAAGCTTACTGATTATGTTGACCAAGTGTTGATTCCAACTGAAAAAGTTTTCCAAATTAGAAATGGAAAGAAAATCAGTAAAGAAAAAGCATATCTTCCTGGTTATGTATTGATTGAAGCAGCTTTGGTTGGAGAAGTTCAACACGTTATCAAAGGAATTCCAAATGTTATTGGTTTCTTGGGTACCGAAAAGGGTGGTGATCCAGTTCCAATGCGACTTTCAGAAGTGAATAGAATCCTTGGTAAAGTTGATGAATTGACAAGTACTGAGGAAGAAATGAAAATACCTTTTGTTGTTGGTGAACCAGTGAAGGTAATTGATGGACCATTTAATAACTTCAGTGGAGTTATTGATGAAATCAATGAAGAAAAGAAAAAGCTCAAAGTTATGGTGAAAATTTTTGGAAGAAAAAACCTTCTAGAATTGAGCTATATGCAAGTTGAGAAAGAAGTATAATTGTATATTAACCGCAGGAGTGGGTAAACGTCATAAAGCTTCCCGTTGGACGTCCATGATTGACTGCACAAATTATAAATAAATGGCTAAAGAAGTAGCAGCATTGATCAAATTACAGATCAAAGGTGGCGCAGCCAATCCAGCTCCTCCAGTTGGTCCTGCACTAGGTGCAAAAGGGGTCAACATTATGGAATTCTGCAAGCAGTACAATGCTAGAACGCAGGATAAGCCAGGAAAGGTTTTGCCATGTGTAATCACTGTTTACAGTGATAAATCTTTTGATTTCGTTATCAAAACGCCTCCAGCCGCGATTCAAATCTTGGAACAAGCAAAACTTAAAAAAGGTTCTGCAATGCCTAACAAAACGAAGGTAGGTTCAATGAATTGGGATCAGGTTAAAGCAATCGCAGAGGACAAAATGGCTGATTTAAATTGTTTTACAATTGACGCAGCAATGACTATGATTGCAGGAACGGCAAGAAGTATGGGTGTAACTGTTAGAGGTGGTGAAGCACCAAAAACTAAATAACTGTTGAGTCATGGGTAGAGTATCTAAAAAGAGAAAAGAAGTTCTTGCTAAATATGATTTAGTGAAAGCTTACACCTTGGGTGAGGCATGTGATTTGGTGAAAAACATCACAACAACAAAATTCGACGCTTCTGTTGATATCAGTGTAAGATTAGGAGTTGATCCTCGTAAAGCTAATCAAATGGTACGTGGTACTGTAGCTTTGCCTCACGGAACTGGAAAGGATGTTAAAGTACTTGTACTTTGTACTCCTGACAAGGAAGCTGAAGCAATTGCAGCAGGTGCTGAGTATGTTGGGTTAGATGAATACATTGAGAAAATTAAAGGAGGTTGGACTGACATCGACGTGATTATCACAATGCCGTCTGTTATGGGTAAAGTTGGAGCATTAGGTAGAATTCTAGGTCCTAGAAGTTTAATGCCTAATCCAAAAACTGGAACTGTAACAATGGAAGTTGGTAAAGCAGTTGAAGAAGTGAAAGCAGGTAAAATTGATTTCAAAGTAGATAAGTACGGAAATATCCATACTGCAATCGGAAAAGCTAGCTTCGAAGGAGCTAAATTGAAAGAGAATGCAATGGAATTGATCAGTGCTTTGAATAAATTGAAACCATCTGCTGCAAAAGGTACATACATCAAAAGTGTATTTATCAGTTCAACGATGAGTCCAAGTATTAACATTGATGCTAAATCTGTGGTAGCTTAAAAACTTAGTAATTATGACAAAAGAACAAAAAGCTCAGTACATAGATGAATTAGCAGCAGAATTATCCACGGCAGGTGTTTTTTACCTAGCCGACACTTCAGAATTGACTGTGGAAACAATCAATCAATTGAGAAGAAGATGTTTTCAATCAAATATTCGCTTGAAAGTTGTGAAAAACACATTACTTTCTAAAGCAATGAATCAAGTTGAAGGAAAAGATTACGGTCAATTGCAAGAAGTTTTGGCTGGACCAACATCTATCATGTTTTCAGAAGTAGGTAATTTACCTGCAAAAATCATCAAGGATTTCCGTAAGAAAAGTGCAAAACCAATTCTTAAAGGAGCATTCATTGACGAAGCGATTTTCATTGGTGACAATCAACTTGATACTTTAGTTTCATTGAAAAGTAAAGAAGAATTGGTTGGAGAAATCATTGGATTGCTTCAGAGTCCTGCGAAAAATGTTATCTCTGCCCTTAAAGGTCAAGGTGGTAAAATCGCTGGAATTCTTAAAACGCTCGAGGAAAGAGCTTAATAACTTCCAACAAATAAATTATTGTAAAATCATTTTTTAAAATAAACAAAAATGGCTGATTTAAAGCAAATCGCGGAAACGCTAGTAAACCTTACAGTTAAAGAAGTAAATGAATTGGCAACTATCCTTAAGGATGAGTACGGTATCGAGCCTGCTGCTGCTGCTGCAGTAATGGTAGCTGGTGGTGGTGCTGATGCAGGTGCTGCAGTTGAAGAAAAAACTGAGTTCGATGTAATCTTGAAAGCTGGAGGACCAAACAAACTTGCAGTAGTTAAACTTGTAAAAGAATTAACTGGTAATGGTTTGAAAGAATCTAAAGACTTAGTAGATGCTGCTCCTTCAACTTTGAAAGAGGGTATTTCTAAAGACGAAGCTGAAGCACTTAAAGCTGCCCTTGTTGAGGCAGGTGCTGAAGTTGAAGTTAAATAATATTTCTACTTTATAAACAGGGAAGGTGTCCCGACGAAATGTCGGGATGCCTATTTCTGTTTATTTATATTAAGTGCATAAAAGTCATTTTTTTGAATTAAATCTTTTAGCCTTGGCAACATCAAGCAATATAGCGACAAGAGTCAATTTTGCATCAAGCAAAAATCAATTTGAGTACCCAGATTTCTTGGATATTCAACTTAAGTCTTTTCAAGAGTTCTTTCAGTTAGAAACCACTCCTGAAAATAGAGACAGTGAAGGATTATTTAAAGTATTCTCTGAAAACTTTCCAATTACTGATACAAGAAATCAGTTCGTATTGGAATTTTTAGACTACTTCATTGATCCGCCTCGTTACACAATCGAAGAGTGTATCGAAAGAGGTTTAACTTACAGTGTTCCACTGAAAGCTAAACTAAAATTGTATTGTACAGATCCTGAACACGAAGATTTTGAAACAATCGTTCAAGATGTGTATTTAGGTACAATTCCTTATATGACTCCAAAAGGGTCGTTTGTAGTGAATGGTGCTGAACGTGTAATTGTTTCTCAACTACACCGTTCTCCGGGAGTTTTCTTCGGACAAAGCCGTCACGCCAATGGTACAAAATTGTATTCTGCAAGAGTAATTCCTTTCAAAGGATCTTGGATTGAGTTCGCAACAGACATTAATAATGTTATGTATGCTTACATCGATCGTAAGAAAAAGTTACCTGTTACTACTCTTTTCCGTGCGATTGGATATGAAACTGATAAAGATATTCTAGAGATATTCGGATTAGCTGACGAAGTGAAAGCTACGAAAGTTAATTTGAAAAAATTGATCGGTAGAAAACTTGCTGCTCGTGTTTTGAAAACATGGGTGGAAGATTTCGTAGATGAAGATACAGGTGAAGTTGTATCAATTGAGCGTAATGAAGTATTAATGGATCGTGAGACTGTCATCGAAGATGCACACGTTGATTTAATTTTGGATGCTGGTGTAAAAACAGTTATTCTTCACAAAGAAGATGTAAATACTGCAGATTACACAATTATCTACAATACGTTACAAAAAGATACATCAAATTCTGAAAAAGAAGCTGTTGAACACATTTACCGACAATTGCGTAACGCTGAACCACCAGATTACGAAACAGCGAAAAATGTTTTTGAAAAATTATTTTTCTCTGATACTCGTTATGACCTTGGTGAAGTTGGTCGTTTCCGTTTAAATAAGAAACTTCAATTAGAAGATACAGAGACTTCTCGTGTATTGACTAAAAATGATATAATCTGTATCATTAAATATTTGATTGAGTTGATTAACTCAAAAGCAGATGTTGATGATATTGACCACTTATCTAATCGTCGTGTTAGAACTGTAGGTGAACAACTTTACGCTCAGTTTGGTGTAGGTTTGGCACGTATGGCTAGAACAATTCGTGAGCGTATGAACGTTCGTGATAATGAGGTCTTTACTCCAATTGACTTGATTAACGCGAAGACTTTGTCTTCTGTAATCAATTCATTCTTTGGAACTAATCAGCTTTCTCAATTCATGGATCAAACGAATCCATTGTCCGAAGTAACGCACAAACGTCGTTTGTCAGCACTAGGGCCTGGTGGACTTTCTCGTGAAAGAGCTGGATTTGAGGTTCGTGACGTTCACTACACGCACTACGGTCGTTTGTGTACAATCGAAACTCCTGAAGGTCCAAACATTGGTCTTATTTCTTCACTTTGTGTATTTGCGAAAGTAAATAAATTAGGTTTTATTGAAACTCCTTACCGTTCAGTAATTGATGGTATCGTTCAAGTTCAAGATGAACCAGTTTATTTAACAGCTGAAGAAGAAGACGAAAAAATGATCGCTCAAGCGAATGCAAAATTAGATGACAAAGGAAACTTTGGAACAAACTTGGTAAAAGCGCGTTTTGAAGGTGATTTCCCAGTTGTTGATCCTAAAAACTTGCATTTGATGGATGTTGGGGCAAATCAAATTGCTTCAATCGCGGCTTCTTCTATTCCTTTCTTGGAACATGATGATGCCAACCGTGCCTTGATGGGATCTAACATGCAACGTCAAGCGGTTCCTTTGTTGAAACCACATTCTCCAATCGTTGGTACTGGTATCGAAAGATTGGTAGCACGTGATTCTCGTGTGTTAATTAACGCAGAGGGTAATGGTGTTGTTGAATACGTTGATGCAAATGAAATTGCGATCAGATATGATTGGAATGAAGATGATAAATTAGTTAGTTTCGATAGTGAATTAACGCGTTATACATTAACTAAATTCCAAAAAACGAATCAAAGTACAACTATCAACTTGAAACCAATCGTTAAGAAAGGTGATAAGGTTGAAAAAGGTCAAGTGCTTTGTGAAGGTTATGCAACTCAAGCTGGTGAATTGGCTTTAGGTCAAAACTTGAAAGTGGCTTTCATGCCATGGAAAGGTTACAACTTTGAGGATGCGATTGTAATTTCTGAGCGTGTTGTACGTGACGATATTTTTACATCAATTCACATTGATGAATACACTTTAGAAGTACGTGATACTAAACGTGGAATGGAAGAACTAACTTCTGATATTCCCAACGTTAGTGAAGAAGCAACTAAAGATTTGGATGAAAATGGTTTGATTCGTATTGGTGCTGAAATCAAAGAAGGTGATATCCTTATTGGTAAAATCACTCCAAAAGGTGAAACAGATCCTTCTCCAGAAGAGAAATTATTGAGAGCAATCTTTGGTGATAAAGCTGGTGACGTAAAAGATGCGTCTTTGAAAGCTGGTCCATCATTGAGAGGAGTTGTTGTTGAGAAAAAATTATTCTCAAGATCAATTAAAGATAGAAAATCTAAAGCTCAAGATAAACCAATCTTGGAATCATTGGATTCTGATTTTGATAAAGATTTAGCTGTATTGAAAGATAAGTTGATTGAGAAGTTACTTCAAATTTTAGGAGAAACTAAATCAGCGGGTGTTTTCAATAACTTTAAAGAGGAGATCATCAAGAAAGGAACTAAATTCGTTCAAAAGAATTTGTTAGCAATTGATTACTCTATTGTGAATCCTACAAATTGGACAGCAGAAGCAGATTTAAATGCTTTGGTTGGTCGTGTGATTCATAACTTTAATATTAAAGCAAACGATTTATTAGGAACATACAAACGTAAGAAATTCCACATTTCTGTAGGTGATGATTTGCCAGCTGGAATCGTGAAAATGGCGAAAGTTTATGTTGCTAAGAAACGTAAATTGAAAGTTGGTGATAAAATGGCTGGTCGTCATGGTAACAAAGGAATCGTTGCGAACATCGTTCGTGCTGAAGATATGCCTTTCTTAGCAGATGGAACTCCAGTAGATATCGTTTTAAATCCATTAGGTGTACCTTCTCGTATGAACTTAGGTCAAATTTATGAAACTGTTCTTGGTTGGGCAGGAGAAAAATTAGGGATCAAGTTTGCTACTCCAATTTTTGACGGAGCAACTCCATTAGAAATTGACGAATGGACAGCTAAAGCAGGAGTTCCACGTTCAGGTAAAACTTACTTGTATGATGGAGGTACAGGAGACAGATTCCACCAAACTGCAACTGTTGGAGTGATTTACATGTTGAAATTATCGCACATGGTTGATGATAAGATGCATGCACGTTCAATAGGACCATACTCATTGATTACGCAACAACCATTGGGTGGTAAAGCTCAATTCGGAGGTCAGCGTTTTGGAGAGATGGAGGTCTGGGCTCTTGAAGCATTTGGTGCTGCCAATATCCTTCAAGAAATCCTTACTGTGAAATCGGATGACGTAATGGGCCGTGCTAAGGCGTATGAAGCAATTGTGAAAGGTGATAATATTCCTGAACCAGGAATTCCAGAATCTTTCAACGTATTGTTGCACGAACTTAGAGGTCTAGGACTTAACGTTTCGATGGATTAATTACCAACGGTGCTGCTGAGGCGGTGTCGAGTTGTTGAATTTGAAAACAAGCATGTATAATGGCTTACAGAAAAGAAACACCAAAAAAACAAAGTAGTTTTAACAAAATTACCATCTCATTGGCTTCTCCAGAAATTATTCTGGAGCAGTCGAGTGGTGAAGTGTTAAAACCAGAAACAATAAATTACAGAACTTACAAACCTGAAAGAGATGGTTTGTTCTGTGAAAGAATTTTCGGTCCTGTTAAGGATTACGAATGTCACTGTGGTAAATACAAAAGAATCCGTTATAAAGGAATCGTTTGTGACCGTTGTGGTGTTGAAGTAACAGAGAAAAAAGTACGTCGTGAGCGTATGGGACACATTTCATTGGTGGTTCCAGTTGCGCACATTTGGTATTTCCGTTCTTTGCCAAACAAAATTGGATATTTATTAGGTCTTCCAACAAAGAAATTAGATCAAATTATCTATTATGAGCGTTATGTCGTGATTCAATCAGGGATAGCTACTCAAGGTGATGGTTCTTCTTTGAAATACTTAGACTTCTTGACTGAAGAAGAGTATTTGGATATTTTGGATACACTTCCAAAAGAAAACCAATATTTAGAAGATACAGATCCAAATAAATTCATTGCAAAAATGGGTGCTGATGCATTACATGATTTGTTGAAAAGATTGGATTTGAACGAAATGTCTTACGATTTGCGTCACAAAGCGAATACAGAAACTTCTGTACAACGTAAAAATGAAGCATTGAAAAGATTACAGGTTGTTGAAGCGATGCGTGAATCTCAAACGCGTATTGACAATAGACCTGAATGGATGATTGTAAAAGTTGTTCCAGTTATTCCACCAGAATTGCGTCCTTTAGTTCCATTAGATGGAGGTAGATTCGCAACTTCGGATTTGAATGACTTGTACAGACGTGTGATTATCCGTAACAATCGTTTGAAAAGATTGATCGAAATCAAAGCGCCAGAAGTTATCTTGCGTAATGAGAAACGTATGTTGCAAGAATCTGTTGATTCATTGTTCGACAACTCTCGTAAATCTTCAGCGGTTAAAACTGAATCAAATCGTCCTTTGAAATCTCTTTCTGATTCATTGAAAGGTAAACAAGGACGTTTCCGTCAAAACTTATTGGGTAAACGTGTAGATTATTCAGCACGTTCGGTAATTGTTGTTGGACCAGATTTGAAACTACATGAGTGTGGTTTGCCAAAAGACATGGCTGCAGAACTTTACAAACCGTTTATCATTCGTAAAATGATCGAACGTGGAATTGTGAAAACTGTTAAATCTGCAAAGAAAATCGTTGACCGCAAAGAACCAGTAGTTTGGGATATTTTGGAAAGCATCTTGAAAGGACATCCAGTTCTTTTGAACCGTGCCCCAACTTTGCACAGACTTGGTATTCAAGCATTCCAACCAAAATTGATTGAAGGAAAAGCAATTCGTTTGCACCCGTTGGTAACAACAGCCTTCAACGCCGATTTTGATGGTGACCAAATGGCAGTCCACTTACCGTTAGGTAATGCTGCAATCTTGGAAGCTCAATTGTTAATGCTTGCTTCTCACAATATTTTGAATCCAGCGAACGGTGCTCCAATTGCGGTACCTTCTCAAGATATGGTGCTTGGATTGTACTACATCACTAAAGGTAGAACATCCACTCCAGATAGAAAAGTAATTGGTGAAGGTGGAATTTTCTACTCTCCAGAGGAAGTAATTATTGCACATAACGAAGGAAAATTAGAATTACATGCACCAATTAAAGTAAAATCTTACGATTTGAAAGACGGTGTTCCAACGTTGATGATGATCGAAACAACTTGTGGTCGTGTTTTATTTAATGAGCACGTTCCAAGAGAAGTTGGTTTCGTAAATGACGTATTGACTAAAAAAGCATTGCGTGATATCATCGGAAATGTATTGAAAATTTCTGGTACAGCGCGTACAGCACAATTCTTGGATGATATCAAAGAATTGGGTTACCACATGGCCTTCAAAGGAGGATTATCTTTCAACTTAGATGATATTATCATTCCTAAGGAAAAAGAAATCTTGGTTTCTAAAGCTGAAGCTGAAGTGAAAGATGTGATGATGAACTACAACATGGGTCTTATCACAAACAATGAAAGATATAACCAAATCATTGATATTTGGACGCATACAAACTCGCGTTTGACAAATACATTGATGGATCAATTGAAAAATGACAACCAAGGATTCAACTCAATTTACATGATGTTTGATTCTGGAGCTCGTGGATCGAAAGAACAAATCCGTCAGTTATCTGGAATGCGTGGATTGATGGCGAAACCACAAAAATCTGGTGCTTCAGCACAAGAGATCATTGAGAATCCAATTCTTTCTAACTTTAAAGAAGGTCTTTCGATTTTAGAGTACTTTATTTCAACTCACGGTGCACGTAAAGGTTTGGCCGATACCGCTTTGAAAACTGCGGATGCTGGTTACTTGACACGTCGTTTGGTGGATGTATCGCAAGATGTAATCATCAATCAAACAGATTGTGGAACATTGAGAGGTTTGGTTGCAACAGCATTGAAGAAAAATGATGAAGTAGTTGAACCATTGTATGATCGTATTTTAGGTAGAACTTCTGTTCATGACATTTTCTATCCTGAGACTGAAAACATCATTGTTCAAGCTGGTGAATTGATTTCAGAATCAGTTGCTGAGGAAATTGAAAAAGCAGGAATTGATGAAGTTGAAATTCGTTCTGTATTGACTTGTGAGATGAGAAGAGGAGTTTGTTCTAAATGTTATGGACGAAATCTTTCTACACATAGAATTGCACAAGAAGGTGACACAGTTGGAGTTATTGCAGCTCAATCAATTGGTGAGCCAGGTACACAGTTGACATTACGTACATTCCACGTTGGGGGTACAGCTTCTAACACAACAGATATTTCTGACTTGAAAGCAAAAGCTTCAGGTAAAATGGAAATTGAAGAGTTGCGTACGATTGTAATGAAAACACCTGAGGGAACAAAAGAAGTTGTTGTTGGACGTTCTGCTGAAGTTAAAATCACAGATGAGAAAACAGGAATTGTTTTAATGACTGCAAATATTCCTTATGGTTCTGAATTAATGGTTCAAAACAATATCAAAATCAAGAAAGGTGATGTTATTGTTAAATGGGACCCTTACAATGCGGTAATCATTTCAGAAGTTGCTGGTAAAATCGTATTTGACTCTGTAATCGAAGGTATTACTTACCGTCAAGAGGTGGATGAGCAAACAGGATTTACTGAAAAAGTAATTACTGAAACAAAAGATAAAAAGAAAAACCCGGCAATTCACGTAATTGATCCGAAAACAAAAGAAGTTTTAAGAGAGTACAGTTTACCAGTTGATTCACACATTTCTGTAAATGAAGGTGACAAAGTTGAAGCAGGTATGGTATTGGTTAAAATTCCACGTGTTTCTGGTAAAACGGGGGATATCACAGGTGGTTTACCAAGGGTAACAGAGCTTTTCGAAGCACGTAATCCTTCAAATCCTGCGGTTGTTTCTGAGATTGATGGTATTGCAGAATACGGAAAAATCAAAAGAGGTAACCGTGAGATCCAAATCACTTCTAAAACAGGTGAGGTTCGTAAATATTTAGTTCCATTGTCTAAACATATCTTGGTTCAAGAAAATGACTTCGTTAGAGCTGGTCAACCATTGTCTGATGGTGCTGTAACTCCAAATGATATCTTGAACATTGAAGGTCCAACCAAAGTACAGGAGTACATTGTGAACGAAATTCAAGAGGTTTACCGTTTACAAGGGGTAAAAATTAATGACAAACACTTTGAAGTAATTGTACGTCAAATGATGTTGAAAACTGAAATCGTTGATGCTGGAGATACTAGATTCCTAGAAGGACAATCTGTACACAAAGCGGATGTGATGGAAGAGAACGATGCTATTTTTGGAATGAAAGTAGTAATTGATGCAGGAGAATCTACAGAATTACGCCCAGGTCAAATTATTTCAGCACGTAAGTTGAGAGATGAAAATTCTCAATTGAAAAGAGCTGATAAACAATTGGTTGAGGCGCGTGATGCAGTTCCAGCAACATCAACACCATTATTACAAGGTATTACAAGAGCATCTTTGCAAACACAATCGTTCATTTCAGCGGCATCGTTCCAAGAAACTACGAAAGTGTTAAACGAAGCAGCAATTTCTGGAAAAGAGGATCACTTGATGGGATTGAAAGAAAACGTAATTGTTGGACATTTAATTCCAGCAGGAACGGGAATCAGAAAATTCCAAAAAATGATTGTTGCCAACAAAGAAGCACTCGAAGAAGTATCTGCAAAATAATTTATCAATCAAACGGGACTAGAGATTTTAGTCCCGTTTTTTTTACCAGAAAATTATGGAAAAGAATAACGAAAATCAAATCAACATTGAATTAACGGAAGAAGTTGCAGGTGGAATTTATTCTAATTTGGCAATTATTACGCACTCACAAGCTGAATTTGTTTGTGATTTCGTTCAAATGTTGCCAGGTATGCCAAAAGCGAAAGTGAAATCAAGAATTGTGATGACACCTCAAAATGCTAAGCGATTAATGTTGGCTTTGATAGAAAATGTTCAAAAATATGAGCAATCTATGGGTGTGATTAACGATCAAGATATGCCAGGAACACCTCCAATGAAGTTTGGGCCTCCGACAACTCAGGCATAAACTCTTTACAAGCTTTCATTACGGAAGCTTTTTTTTTGAACTATTTTTTATGACTGAGGTGCAATCGAATTTTTTTTCAAGTTATGTAAAGTCAAAATTAAATTTTTAGCAAAATTATCGTTTGTTGTAATACTCAATAAATCAATAGCTTGATGATTAGATTAGTTTTTCAATAGATGAAATGTTAACAAGTATCGACAAAAAGCATTGAAAATACAGAATACAATACTAAATTTGTAGAAAGCTGAATGCAATGACAGAGCAGATTTCAAGTATTGTCCAACAGATTCAAAGTAAATTTCAAGATTTACACAAGCAATTGCTTGCTGAGCGTGAGAAAAACACCGTTTTAGAAACTGAATTGGGACAATCAAAGATGCTGATTAGCGCCAATCAAGCGCAAATTTTTCAATTGGAAGATAATAATCAATATTTGCAAAATCAATTGATTCAGTTAAATGAACAATTAGAATCTCAAAAATCTGCTGTTTTAATAAACAAAGACAATGAGATTGACGAATTGGTGAGGGAAATAGATCACTGCATTAGTCAATTAAAACAATAACAAATGAGCAAATTATCTATAAAAGTTGTTGTAGCTGGAAGAACTTATCCATTGAATGTTCAAGCGGGTGAGGAAGTGAAAGTACAAAAAGCAGCATCAGATATTAATAGAGCCATTAAGTTATTGCAAGACAACTATGCGGTAAAAGATATGCAAGACTTATTGGCAATGACAGCTTTACAGTTGGCCACAAAATCTGGAAATGCAACTTCTGTAGTGCAGGAAAAGCCTGATTATACAGAGATTGAAAATTCATTAGGAGAATTGTTGCTGGAGATTGAAAAGCTGAAATAGGTCAATTATTTTTAACGTTTCCCACGCTATTGTGATTCAAATGGATTGTAATGGGTGGGATTTTTATTTTAAACAAATATGAATACAAATATTTTATTAGGAATTTTAGTCGGCATCCTTGGAGGAGGTGGATTGGCGTTCTTTGTTCAAAATGTGATTCTTAAGAAGCGAAAAGAGCAAATCTTAAAAGATGCAGAGAATGAAGGTGAAGCGATGAAAAAGGAAAAAATCCTTTCGGCGAAAGAAAAATTTATGAAATTGAAGGAAGAGCATGAAACCGCCATGAAAGATCGTGAGCGTAAGATGCAATCTTCTGAAGACCGCGCGAAGGCAAAAGAAAAAACACTTTCTCAAAAAATGGAGGAGGTGACGCGCAAAGAGAAGGATTTGGAAAAAATTCAAAGCGAAATCGATCAAAAGCACACTGCTATTGAAATCAAAAATCAAGAATTAGATAAAATTCAACAAAAAAGAGTTGCTGAATTATCTAAAATCAGTGGAATGTCTGTAGAAGAGGCCAAGAATCACATCATGGAAGCTTTGAAAGACGAAGCTAGGACAGGGGCGATGATTCACATTAAAGAAATTACTGAAGAAGCAAAATTGAATGCCAATAAAGAAGCACGAAAAATTGTTATTCAAACGATTCAACGTGTTGCTACTGAGCAAGCTGTTGAGAACGCGGTTTCTGTTTTCAATATCGAATCTGACGAAGTTAAAGGAAGAATCATTGGTCGTGAAGGTAGAAATATTCGCGCCATTGAAGCTGCAACAGGTGTAGAGATTATTGTTGACGATACACCTGAAGCAATTATATTATCTTGTTTCGATCCTGTGAGAAGAGAAATTGCTCGTTTGTCTTTGCACCAATTGGTTTCTGATGGACGTATTCATCCTGCTAGAATCGAGGAAGTGGTTGCAAAAACCAAAAAATCATTGGAAGAGGAAATCGCTGAAACTGGTCGTCGTACTTGTATCGATTTAGGAATTCACGGTTTACATCCTGAGTTAACTAGAATGGTTGGTAGAATGAAATACCGTTCTTCTTATGGACAAAATTTATTGCAACACTCACGTGAGGTCGCTAATTTATGTGCTGTAATGGCTGCTGAATTAGGATTGAACGTTAAATTGGCTAAAAGAGCAGGACTTTTACATGATATTGGAAAAGTTCCAGACGATGAGCCAGAATTGCCGCACGCAATCTTGGGTATGAAATTGGCTGAAAAATATGGTGAAAAACCAGATGTTTGCAATGCCATTGGTGCTCACCACGATGAAGTTGAAATGACTACATTGATTTCTCCAATTGTTCAGGTTTGTGATGCTATTTCTGGTGCTAGACCAGGAGCACGTCGTGAAATCGTTGAATCTTACATAAAACGTATCAAAGAATTGGAAACATTGGCTCTTTCTTATGATGGAGTTCAAAGTGCTTATGCGATTCAAGCTGGACGTGAATTACGTGTCTTGGTTGAAAGTGAAAAAGTTACTGATTTAAAAGCAGATGAATTATCCTTTGCGATATCTCAAAGAATTCAAACTGAAATGACTTATCCAGGTCAGGTGAAAGTGACAGTGATTCGGGAAAAACGATCTGTGAATTACGCCAAATAAATATTTTAAAAGGCTCTGAAATTTCAGGGTCTTTTTTTTGAATTCATTTTTCATTCGCAATGTTGAAATCAAATTCATTCGTAAAATCTGTTGCAGTTCTTTTTACAGGAACTGTATTGGCGCAAGTAGTCACATACCTGTTGTCTCCGATAATTACGCGTCAATTTGGTCCTGCTGAATCGGCTTACCTTGGTTTATTTTTGCGAATTACTACTTTAGGTGCCGCTTTGGCGACTGTTCGTTTAGAATTGGCATTTCCTTTGGAAAAAGAAGACCATCACGCTTTTGGAATCTATCGTTTTTCAATGCGTTTTTCGATAGTACTTTCTTTGATTGCATTGGCCTTATTGGGGATTTATTCTTGGGTTGACTTTTCATCGACCAATGATTTCTTCTTTTTATTGAGTCTTCCCATAGGAATATTCTTAATGGCTTTTTACAATCAGGGAAATAGTTGGGCATTGCGGAAAGAAAAATTCAAAGTGATTGCCCGTTCTGCTTTGGCTTTATCCATGGTTACCAATGTGCTAAAGGTGTTGTTTGGTTTTCTAAGTCATAATTTTTTGTTCTTAATTGGTGCTACCATTATTGGTTATTTATTGTCAAGTATTGCTTATTTTTTGGATTTCAAAAGGAACAAAAAATCATCGATTTTAAAATATAATTCTAAAAGAACCAAAGCATTAATTGGGAAAAATTCAGATTTAATTAAGTATAATTTACCTCATGTTTTTGTTGATCTGGCGCGCGATTTATTGATGGTCAGTATCATTTGGAATTTGTATGGGAAAATTGAATATGGCTCTTACGATCATGCCTTCAGAATGTTGAAGCTTCCTATCATTTTTATTGGATCCGCTATAGGTCAAGTGTTTTTCCGTCAATGCACGGATTTGATTCATCAAAACAAGAGTATTTTTCCATTGGCAGGAAAAGTTGTATTGATTTTAGCAGCCTTGAGTATCGTTCCATTTTCAATTATAGGAATTTGGGGAAAAGAACTTTTCTCATTCGTTTTTGGGGCAAAATGGGCGCAGTCTGGCGAAATGGCAACTATTATGGTACCTTGGCTGATGATGAATTTCTTGGCTTCCCCCATTTCATATATCGCCATTGTTATGAAAAGACAAAAATCATTTTTTTGGATTAATTTATTGGGAACTTTAAGTTTAATTTTTGTGGTTTCGTTACCATACATTGGTTCAATGCATTTTAGTTTTTATGAAATTTTGAGACTCCTAAGTATTTCACAATCTATTTTTCTGCTCATTGTTTTAGTTTGGATGTTAGTTGTAGCCAAAAACAATAGAATTAATCAATAACGTGAATAGGGATTGTCAAATGGCTGTTTTTAGTGTTAAGCATACAGATATTTTACTATTTTTGAAGCAGAATTTTATTTTCTAATAGATTCTTTTTGTTTATTTTAACTGATATTTTTTCTTTGAGTTTTTTAACGAAATATAAAAATTACTTTGTAACATTTGGAATTGAATTTCTAATTCTTCTCTTGGGATTTATTATCTTTAGAATTGCAAATGAAAAAATGACAGAAGTTGGTTTCAGTGAATATACTTTGTCGCGCAGAAATATTTCTTTTTTGCAACCGCTTTTGATGATAGGTTTAGGAGTTGCTGTTCCACGATATGTAAGTATATATCCACAAAGAAATTCTTTTTTACCTGCGAGTTTATTCTTAATGTCGATTGTTAGCATCTTGTTTGTGATTGTTTTGACTTTAGGTAGTACGGTGTTTTCCCATTTGTTTTTCGGAAATGAAAAATACTATTCATATATTTTACCAATGGCTTTATTGCTTGTTGGATACGGTTTTCATGCCATTTTATATGGATTTTTGAGAGGTAAAAAGGAAGTCTATTTTTCAAACTTAATTCAATTATTAAACATCGGAATTTTACCAGTTTTGATTTTATTTTACACACAAGATGTGAAATTACTTTTGTACATAAACAGTGTGTTTCTGATGTTCAATTGTCTGGTTTTTATCTTGTTAATATTCCTTAAACATAAAATCAGGATTGATATAAAATCATGTAAAGAAGATTCTATTTTGATGTTGAAATATGGATTACCAAGGGTTTTAGGCGATTTTGCGCTGCTTGCATTACTTACTTTTCCAACTTACATAGTACTTTCATTACAAAAAAATGTTTTGATTGGTGGAGATGTAGCTTATTCAATTACCCTTTTTAATTTGGTTGGAGCAGCTTTTGGCCCTTTGAGTTTGGTGCTTTTACCAGAAATTGCTAGTTTTTTAGCAGAGAAAAGAATTGATCTTATTAAAAAACGTTTTTATGTTTTTGTTGTAATTAGCTTATTTTTGACAATGATTGGATATGCGCTTTTTTATTTTTTCCATGATTTTGTTTTGAATCTTTTGCTTGGTTCAAATCATCGAAGTGAGATTTTTGAAATTGCAAAAGTTGTGTTATTGGGAAGTTTTGGCTACGTTTTGTATATAGTTTTGCGCAGTTTTTTAGATGCCATACATGTAAAAGCAAAAAATGCAACCAACTTAATTATCTCTTTGATAGTCTATATTGGATTAATCGTTTATGGCTATTCAAATGAGGTTACCATTCAATCTTATTTATATTACTTTGTGATTTCAGTAAATTTACTTGGATTACTCACATTTATCAAAACATACTACACCCTAAAAGAAATTAAATGAGTATTTTATTTTCAGTTCTTCTGATTACAATCGTCATTTTTTGGATTCAAACCAAGATATGGAAGGTCGAGAAAAATATCGTTTTTCCGATTTTTACAGCTATTTTTTATTTCTGGTCTTTGGCGGGAAGTTGGTTGTTTAGTTTTGATAGTTTGACTCATTTTGGAAAAAAGATAGGTCTGCAATATTATTATTTACTTGAGAAAATGTTTTACGTAAAATTTGATGGTGTTTATCTTCAAGCCATTTGGATGTACGGCATTTTCATTATTGTTTTTCAAGTTTTCATTTGGATAGGATTAATTCAATTGAAGAAGTTCCCAAAGAACAATCAAAAAAGAGAACCTTTATTTCTTCAACCTACAGTATTCATCTTTACTGCTTTAATTTTTCTTTGTTTTTCAATTTGGATTGTCAAAGATGTTATTATCTATTCATTATTACTGAATGAATCTGTTTATATAAATATTCGTTCAGCTCCTATAAAAGGATATACGATGCATCAATATGCCTGCTGGATTATGATTGTAAGTTTATTTATTTACATCGGCTTGTTCTTGAAGCAAAGAAATGAATCTCTGCAAATTCAGAAACCTGGATTTTTCTTTTGGTCTGTTTTCGCAATTTGTAATTTGTATCTTGTAATCATTGGTTCTCGTCATGAAACTTTTTTTGGAGGTATTTTGGTTTTGATTTTAATGTCCTATCCATTTCGAAGTATTCGTGCCAACCTAAAATTATACTTTTCAGTAATTTTTGTTTGGTTTTTTATATTGATGTTAAACGACCCAATCAGGAGTTTGATGCCCGTGATTGCATCAAAAACTGGATTGACAACCGCACTTTCTTCTAAAGAAAAAATGAAAGAAGCAGTCTTGTTCTCAAGCGATAGAACTTTTGTCGCCCATAAATCTCCACAAATTTCAGCTAAAATTATTGCTGCAAATGCTTTAAAGGATACCACCCTATATTTGAAGTTTGATACAGTCGTAATCAATAAGAATGCTTTAATCGAACAGCTGAATACACACCCAAGTTATATTTTGATAGATCATAAAAAGTTGAAAATTGCCAACAGTCATATTTCGATGGCTTACCAAAATATTTCTTTTTTTACGAAAGTGACACTTACGCTGACCAACATGATTTTCAGTAACGAATTATTTGCTGGGCATTTTTCTATGTACGGTGTTTTGTCTAAAAATGTTAAACCAAAAATCGGTTTTAGCTTTAAGAATTTATTGTATTCATTTGTTCCTTCGACAGCAGTAAAAACAAGACCTTTAGATGCCTATTCTTACTATGCACAACAGATGAAATTCAAAGATGGTCAAGGTTTTACAATTAATTACATTACTGCGTGGTATTTGAATTTTTCATACTTCGGTTTGATTTTGGGTCCACTTTTTCTTTGTGTTATTTTACTGTTTCCATTTTATTTATGGAAGAAGTCTACAAATCGTTTGTATCAACTTTTTGCCGTAATCGCACTGTGTGGGACAACCGGTTTTGCAGCCATGATGGTTCGTTCGGGGCCTGAATCATTCAAAGCCTTATTGTATGAAAGTATCATTATTCCTATCTTTATCGTTTACGCGTCCATAATTATTGGTAAAACAGTTAAAAAAATAAAGGCAAAATATGGAAGATAAAAAATTGAAAATCATTCATGTTATTCCATATCATCCATTGCCTTCCTCTTTTATTTTTGCGAAAAGACAAGTCGAAGATTTGACGGAATTGGGCTATACAAACGAAGTTTTCTTTTTCAAAACAGCTTTTTCTTTGAAGGGTTTTTTTAGCCAGTTAAAGACTCTTCGAAAGTTAGTTGAAGACTTTAAACCTGATTTAATTCATGCTCATTACGGTACAATCAATGCTTTCTTTGCTTCCAGAATCAAAAATGTACCATTTGTAGTTTCGTTTCAAGGAAGCGATATGAATTATACAAGCGATGTGCATTGGATTCGTGAAAAATTGGGAAAATTCTTAAGCAAAAAAGCAGCACAACGCGCACAACAAATCATATGCGTCAGCGAACGCTTGCAAGATAATTTGCCATTAGGAAAGGAAAAATCTACCGTTGTGCCTTCTGGAATTAATACCAAACTTTTTAAAAAAATAAATATTGTTGATTGTAAAAAGCAATTGAACTTGAAAGAATCGACTAATTACATTTTTTTTAACGCCAATAATCCAATCGTTAAAAGACTAGATATTGCTGAAAAAGTAGTTGAATTATTGCAAGATTTGAATGTGGAACTTTTGTCATTAAATGGAAATGTAACTCCAAATGAAATACCAGTATATTTGAATGCTTCCGTTGCAACGCTTCTCTGTTCTGACAGTGAAGGAAGTCCTATGGTAATAAAAGAGGCCATGGCGTGTGGTTTGCCGATTGTTTCTGTAGATGTCGGTGATGTAAAGTCACGCATTGAAAACGTGGATAATTGTTTTGTAGTTCCTCAAAATGCTACGGATATTGCTCAAAAAATCCGACATATTATTGAATCAAATGTCACCGAAACAAATGGTTTGGAAGTCTTAATTGCCCAAGGAATTGACTATTTGAGTGTAGTTAAAATAGTAGAGGGTATTTATTTAAAGGCGATTAAAAACTTTAGTTAATGGAATTGATCAAAGAAAATCCAAAAATAGCTCTCGCTTACAATTTGTCCCTCCTGACGATTGCATTTCTCATTGCAGTTTTACCAAAATTAGTGGTTTTGGGTTTCTTTTTCATGTTTGCTACCATTGTTTATGGTTTGATAAAAAAACAATTTAGTTTTCAATTTGATTCAATTTTGGCCGCTTTTGCTGTACTTTACTTGATTTATCTTGCAGGCGCTGCTTTTACGCACAACCCATCTGCCGCTAGTAGATATTTAGAATACAAATTGTCATTCCTTTTAGTGCCTTTTCTATTCAGTTTTCGACCTAAGTTTGGATTCAACTTGTCATTTCCAATTATTGGTTTATCACTTGGTATTTTAGCTGTATCCATCTTGGGGCTCACCAAAGCTTTTGCTGTTTATGCCGTCACTCATTATGCGTTTGCTGCGTTCACCTCAAGTAATATTTGTGTAGATCATCCAACTTATTTTGCTGCATTTACAATGGTTTCAATTGTTGGTATTTGGTATTTGTACAAAATGAAATCTCCAGGATTTAAAGGGAAATGGATTTTTCTTTATCTGTTTTTTGGGATTGTCATGTTGTTTTTGAGTTACGCAATGGCAGCAATTTTATTTTTCCTTTTGGTTGTTTCTTTTCTTATTTTGAGATGGATTTACATCAAAATAAATAAATGGATAGCCATTTCATTGCTTGTTTTTTTGCCTTTGATGCTGTTTTTCACAGTCACAAATATTCCTGCCTTCAAAGATGAAATTAACAATTCTATGGTCGCCTTCAAAAGTTATATTGCTAATCCAAGTGAATTTATTCAAGGAAAAGAAGGTGTGCCTTCAGGTGATCAAGTGCGATTGATTATGTGGACGGTCTCTGCAAAAGCCTGGTGGAAGCATCCCTTTGGTGTTGGGACAGGAAATGTTGACGAATTTTTGAGCTTGGAATTGAAAGCTGCTGGACAAAAAGAATTGGCGCAAAAAGATGAAAACAATGAAATTCGATATAATCCGCACAATCAGTTTTTGCAAACAGGCTTAGAAGTTGGTTTATTGGGAATTTTTACCTTTCTTTTTGTGCTGATTTCTTCCATCATAAAAGGTTTTAAAACCAGTAATTGGCTGTTGATTTTGGTTGTTTCATGTTTGATTTTTAATTGTTTATTTGAATCAGTTTTACAACGTCAAACAGGAATAGTATTTTTTACTTTTTGGATTTGTTTATTGCTAATTCATTCAAAGTCCATTATTCAAATTCAAATAAATCGACAAAATGATTAAAATTTCCATTGTTATTCCTTGCAGAAATGAAGTTTTGTATATCCGAGAATGTATCGAAGCAATATATGCAAATGTTTTGACAGCAGAAGTTGTTTTGAGTGTTTTTGTCGTTGATGGAATGAGCGATGACGGCACAAGAGAACTTGTTTTGAATTTAGAAAATCAGTTTCCAAATTTGAAACTCGTTGATAATGAAAAGAAATTAACACCTTTCGCTTTCAATTTGGGTATTTATCAAGTTCCTGCTGATTACATACAAATTGTTGGAGCGCGACATATTTTATCATCTAATTATTTACAAAAATCCTTAGATATTTTGCAGTCAAATGAAGAAATTTGGTGTGTTGGAGGAAAATTGATCAATGAATATTTGAATGAAACAGGTGAAATTATTTCCAAAGCAATGTCTACTACTTTTGGAATGGGTTTGGGAAATTTTAGAACATTGGAAAAGTCAGGTTTTACAGACACAGTAACTAGTCCGATGTATCCCTATTGGGTTTTTGAAAAGATCGGATTTTTTGATGAGCAATTGATCCGAAACCAAGATGATGATTTCAATTTTAGAGTCACCAAAGTTGGTGGGAAAATTTGGTTTGAGTCAGAAATTTCTCTTAAATATTATGTTCGTGGAAATTTTCAAGGATTGTATCGCCAATTTTATCAGTACGGCTATTGGAAAGTGTTTGTGAATCAAAAGCACAAAGCAGTCACAACAATTCGACAATTGGTACCGCCTGCATTTGTTCTGTTTTTGTTTGTTTCCCCAATTTTAATGCTTCTAGGTAGTTTGTTTTTTTGGTTAACTGTTTCTTTATATATTGCATATATTTTACTTGGAATTTATTTCGCTTCCAAAATGAGTAAAAGAGCTGGCGAGTTTTTTCAAATTTTCAAAACATTTCCAATCTTACATTTTAGCTATGGTTTGGGATATTTAAGCGGAATGATCAATTTTTTGATTCTTCGCCAAAAACCTTCAGACAAACAAAAACGCTTGTCGAGATAAACTCAATTTTATTACTTTTACAGTTCAAATTTCACATTCAATATGATTCCATTTTCACCACCTCGCATTGATCAAAAAGTCATTGATGAAGTTACCTCTGCATTGAAAAGCGGTTGGATTACTACAGGTCCAAAGACGAAATTATTTGAAAAGCAAATTACGGAATATTGCGGAAATAAAGTTTCTGTAGCTGTCAATTCTTGGACAATGGGAATGCAGGTTTTATTGCATTGGTGGGGAATAGGAGAAGGAGATGAAGTAATATTGCCTGCCTACACGTATTGCGCAAGTGCCAATGTGATTGTGCATTCTGGAGCAAAACCTGTGATGGTTGATATCAATGAGGCAGATTTTAATATTTCAGTTGATGCCATTCGAAAAGCAATTACGCCGAAAACAAAAGCGATTATTGCTGTTGATTTAGCAGGATTTCCTTGCGATTACGATGCGATTATGGATTTGGTCAACGAAGAATCGATTCAAAAACTATTCAAGGCAGATGGAGAGAATCAAGAAAAATTGAATCGAATTTTGATTATTTCTGATGCCGCCCATAGTTTTGGAGCAATCTACAAAGGCAAAAGAGCAGGTTCATTGACAGATATTTCCACGTTTTCTTTTCACGCAGTCAAAAACCTGACAACGGCAGAAGGTGGTGCATTGTGTTTTGATTTGCCAGAAAATTTTGATCACGAGATTATTTATAGAGATTTTTGTACGATGATTTTGCATGGGCAAAACAAAGATGCTTTGGCAAAAACACAAAAAGGAAATTGGCGTTATGATGTTGAAGAGCCTGGTTTTAAATGTAATATGACCGATTTGCAAGCTGCAATTGGTTTGGTAGAATTAGAAAGATACGAGGAAAATTTAAATCGTCGTAAATCGATTTTTGAGCAATATGATGCTGCTTTTAAGAACGAGTCTTGGGCCCTTACACCTTTACATACAACTATTGATAAAACGACGAGCTATCATTTATATCAATTGAGAATAGATGGAATTACAGAAAATCAGCGAGATAAAATCATGCAATTGATTTTTGACCAAGATGTTTCAGTAAACGTGCATTTTTTGCCTTTACCAACATTGACTGCCTATATAAAACGCGGTTACCAAATGGAAGACTACCCTGAAACATGGAATAAATACCACAACGAAATCTCGTTGCCTGTTTATTATGATTTGTCGGATGAACAAGTTCAAATAGTAATTCATGCAGTAAAGAATGCGGTTTTTGAATTAATGAAATAATTAATGAAAGAACGAAAACGAAATAGATTGTTGGGATTTGATTATTCTCGCGATAATTTATATTTCGTAACATCCTGCGTTCAGGATAGAATTTGTTGTTTTGGATCAATTTCAAATGGAAAAATGCATTTGAATGAATATGGACAAATCGCCCATGATCAATTTAAATGGTTGGAAAAACAATATGCATATGTGTCAATGCACGAATTCGTTGTGATGCCAAATCACGTGCACGCGATTATAGAAATTAATCGAAAATATATTCCCATTGATACGGTTGAATCGCGAAACGATTCCGGTTATTATTTTGTAGGGGAAGGTCGCGACCTTCCCCTACAAAATAATAACGACGTTCCCCCACAAAATAATAACGACGTTCCCCCACAAAATAATAACGACGTTCCCCCACAAAACAATAACGACGTTCACGTTCAAAACATTAACGATTCAAATAACACAATTACCCAAAAATCATCAATCAAAATAAAATCATTGTCCGAATTGATGGGGGCATATAAAACAACAACATCGAAACAAATTCATTTGGCGGGTTTAATTGATTTTAAATGGCAAAGATCATTTCATGATAGAATAATCAGAAATGATGGTTCATATGGATTTATTATGAATTACATTTACAGAAATCCTGAAAATTGGAATATGGACGATATTATTCCAAATGATTAAGACAATTACATTTTCATGAAAAGAATTTTCGATTTATTCGTTTCTATTACCATCCTACTGATTTTCCTCCCATTTGGAATTATTATTTCGCTATTAATTATTTTTGGTAGTCGCGGTGGGATATTTTATCGTCAGCAACGTATTGGAAAAGATGGTGTTGAATTTGGATTATTCAAATTTCGAACGATGAAGCCTAATTCCGATAAATTAGGACAACTCACTGTGGGTATGCGAGATCCCAGGATTACAAAGATTGGCTATTTCTTGCGCAAAACAAAAATGGATGAATTTCCTCAATTTTTAAATGTAATTAGAGGTGAAATGAGTATTGTTGGCCCTCGACCAGAAGTGCGCGAATATGTGGATTTATATACGAATGATCAGCGTAAAATTTTAAATATCAAACCTGGAATTACGGATTACGCCTCTTTGGAATATTTTGATGAAAATCGATTGTTGGGAGAAGCCGAAAATCCACGAGAAACCTACATTCATGAAATCATGCCTGCGAAATTGTTGCTAAATGAAAAGTATTTAGCCAATCCAACGGTGGGACATGATATTCAAATCATGTGGAAAACATTCCGCAAAATGATTGGATAATGGTTATTTCTTGAAAATGAAATAAACCGCTAAAACCAAAAAAAACATTCCAATCAGGTGATTCATTCTGAATGTCTCGTTTTTAAACATCACCAAAGAAAAGATGATGAAAACAATCAATGTAATTACTTCCTGAATCACTTTCAATTCCAGCAAACTAAATGGACCGCCATGTTCTTTGAATCCCAGTCTGTTGGCAGGAACTTGCAAACAATATTCAAAAAATGCCAATCCCCAACTGATAAGAATCACACCGAAAAGTCCAATTGTAGCCAATTTTTTGTGCTCCGAAAATTTTAAATGTCCGTACCAAGCCAAGGTCATGAAAACGTTGGAGGCGATGAGTAGCAAGATGCTGTAAAGTCCTTTCATTGAAAATTTTTTGTAATAAAAAAGCCGATTTCAATTTGAAACCGGCTTTAAAATTATGATTTATCCGCTAATTAGTAACGGTAAGCATCTGATTTGTATGGACCAGCAACTTTCACTCCAATGTATGAAGCTTGGTCTTCTGTTAATTCATCCAATTCAACACCAATTTTCGCTAAATGCAAACGTGCTACTTTCTCATCCAAATGTTTTGGAAGTGTGTAAACGTCGTTTTCATAGTTAGCAGAATTTTGCCACAACTCTAATTGAGCCAAAGTTTGGTTTGTAAATGAATTTGACATTACAAATGATGGGTGACCTGTCGCACAACCTAAGTTTACTAAACGACCTTCAGCCAATAAAATAATGTCTTTTCCATTTACATTGTACATGTCAACTTGTGGTTTGATTTCAATTTTAGTTGAACCAAAATTTGAATTTAACCAAGCAACGTCGATTTCATTGTCGAAGTGACCAATGTTACAAACGATTGCTTTGTCTTTCATGTTTTCGAAATGACGACCAACAACGATGTCTTTGTTTCCAGTAGTAGTTACGATGATATCACCTAAACCAACAACTGTATCTAATTTTTTCACTTCAAATCCGTCCATTGCAGCTTGTAAAGCACAGATTGGATCGATTTCAGTAACGATAACTCTTGCACCAGCACCTTTCAATGAAGCTGCAGAACCTTTACCAACATCACCATATCCGCAAACAACAGCAACTTTTCCAGCCATCATTGTGTCTGTAGCACGACGAATTGAATCTACCAAAGATTCTTTACATCCATATTTGTTGTCAAATTTAGATTTAGTAACTGAATCATTTACATTGATTGCAGGCATTACCAAAGTTCCATTTTTCAAACGATCGTACAATCTCAAAACTCCAGTTGTAGTTTCTTCAGACAAACCTTTGATTCCAGCAGTTAATTCTGGGAAATGATCAAAAACCATATTTGTCAAATCTCCACCGTCATCTAAAATCATGTTCAATGGCTCACCGCCTTCGAAAGCGAAAATTGTTTGTTCGATACACCAGTTGAATTCTTCTTCGTTCATACCTTTCCAAGCAAAAACTGGAATTCCTGCAGCAGCAATCGCAGCAGCAGCATGATCTTGAGTTGAGAAAATGTTACAAGAAGACCAGCTAACTTGTGCACCTAAATCAACCAACGTTTCAATCAAAACAGCAGTTTGAATGGTCATGTGTAAACAACCTGCAATTCTAGCTCCTGCCAATGGCTTGCTAGCGGCATATTCTTCACGCAATGACATCAAACCTGGCATCTCTGCCTCAGCCAACATAATTTCTTTTCTTCCCCACGCAGCAAGGCTGATATCAGCTACTTTAAATGCTACTTTTTCTTGTGTGTTATTCATATATTTATTTATATTCTAGTTTTTTAAAATGCAAAGTTACAAAACTACTTTCTGAATAAAAAATTCCGTTTTTAGTTTTGTTTTTCATGTTATCAATTAAAAGGATAACAAGATTGAATTAAAAATGTTTTTTTACTTCAAAAAAATCATCTTTATTCATTAACAATACCGCTTTTTGGTTTGTTTGAAAATGGCTTTCTTTTCTTTTTGAAATTCTTTTTCTTTTTGAATCCTTCTGATTTGGTGGTGAATGCAGGTCCTTCTCCCAATTCTTCCGGCAAAATCAATTTAGGAATTTCCGCCTCAATCAATTTTTCAATTCGAACCAATTTTGGCATGTCTTTTTCGTTCACCAAAGTGTATGCTTCGCCTTTGGTATTGGCTCTTGCCGTTCTACCAATCCTGTGAACATAATCTTCAGCATCACGTGGGCAATCATAGTTGATCACCATGTTGATTTCCTTGATGTCAATTCCGCGACTCATTACGTCCGTTGCAACCAAAATTCTCGTGCGTTTTGAACGAAATCCTCTCAATACTTCTTCGCGCTGGTCTTGGTCCAAATTGGATGAAACTCCTTGGGATTTGAAACCATTTCTTCGCAATGCAGAAACAATTTCACTCACTTTAGATTTCGAAGAAGTGAATATTATAATGCTAGTATAATCTGGTCGTGAAAGCAAAATGTGCTTCAATAAATCGTTTTTTTGGTTGTCAAAAGCCAAATATACATTTTGAGAAACCCCTGCTGCCGGTTTAGAAATCGATAGTGTGATTTGCTCAGGCTCTTTCAATATTTTTTCAGCCAAATTCCTGATTTTCGGTGGCATCGTTGCACTGAAAAGCAAAGTTTGTCTGTTTTTTGGAAGATATGAAATTATTTTTTCTAAATCATCAGTAAATCCCATGTCGAGCATTTTGTCTGCTTCATCTAAAACCAAATGTTTCACTTTTGAGAAATCGACATAGCCCATTTGTAAATGCGACAGTAATTTTCCAGGAGTTGCAACAATGATATCTGTGCCATCTTTCAATGCAGCTTTTTGGTCGTCCCAATCTTTTCCGCCGCCGCCGCCATAAATTGCTTTAGATCCAACGGAAACGAAATAAGATAAGCCTTGAATTTCTTGTTCGATTTGTATTGCCAATTCTCTTGTTGGCACAACCACTAAGGTGTCAATCGATGAATCTGGTTTACCAGTCAATTTATGTAAAATCGGTAAAATAAAAGCCGCAGTTTTACCGGTACCAGTTTGTGCACAGGCAATTAAATCGCGATTTTCTAAAATTTTTGGGATTGCTTGTTCTTGAATAGGAGTTGCATTTTCAAATCCCATGTGTTCTAATGCCTCTAACAAATTTTCGTTGAGGTTTAATTCTTTAAATGTCATAATTGGCTGTTAAATTACAACAATTCTCTGTGATATTCAAATTTTGATGTTGTTACTATTCTAATATTGACTATTTTTGAATGTAAATAAATAACTTCCTATGAAAAATATTAAAAGATTAGCGCTCGTTTCCTTTCTTGTTTCAGGATTCTTTTTTGGTTTGACTTCTTTCTCAAATATTTCTAAAAACAATGAAATCGTTTTGAAAAAAGGGAATATTGAGTTTAAAATCGTCAACGATAACGGCAATGATTTTAAATATTGCGCCAATGGTGGACACAACACAATTAGCAAAGGCACAACCAAATCAATGAGTTTTCCCGCTGGAACTGAAATTAAATATGTGGATGGTGGAAACTGTGGGCATACTTGGTTTAAAGTGACAAGCGAAATGAATGGTAAAACGTTCAAGATTTCTCAAATGGCGAGATAGTCGTATCGAACTTTAATTTTGAAACCTGTTGTCTGTGGATTGCAGGTTTTTTTATGCCTAATATTACTGTTTGGTTGAAATTCAAAACGCATCAAACAGAAATCCTTATCTTTGTGTCATGGAATACAAAAAGAATCCCGGTTTTGGAAGAAAAGATTTCAAGCCAAATCCACGCGAAAAAGAAAACAACGACATCATTTTTGGTGTACGTGCAGTCATTGAAGCCATTCGTGCTGGAAGGGAAATCAATAAATTAATGATTCAAAAAGGAATGTCGAAAGACTTGTTTTTTGAATTGAAAGCAGAAACAGCAGATAAAAATTACTTTATCCAATTTGTTCCTGTTGAACGATTAGATAAAATTACAGATCAAAATCACCAAGGTGTTATAGCTTATATCGCACCTTTGGCTTACCATAATTTGAATGAAATGGTTGATAAAGCAGTGGAAAACGGCGAAAAACCATGTTTCTTGTTTTTAGATCGTTTGACAGATGTTAGAAATTTCGGAGGAATAGCTCGTACAGCTGAATGTCAAGGTGTTACTGCAATTGTAATTCCTTCTCGTGGTTCTGTCCAAGTTACCGCCGATGCAATCAAAACTTCTGCTGGTGCATTGAACCGAATTCCTGTATGTAAAACGGATAATTTGAAAGAAAGCTTGTTCTATTTGCAACAAAGTGGAATCAGAATTGTGGCTTGTACCGAGAAAACGGCTGTTCCTTTATATGAAGTGAATTTGCGCGGCGGTGTGGCCATTGTGATGGGTTCTGAAGAGGATGGAATCACCAACGATATTTTGAATATGTGTGACATCAAAGCAAAAATTCCAATGAAAGGAACAATTTCTTCTTTGAATGTTGGTGTTGCGACAGGAATGATATTATACGAGCGTACAAGGCAAGAATTATATGGTTAGAAACGAAAATCAATCTTTTTGGAAACAACACGGAATGTTTATTTCTTTGTTGTTCATTGGATTGATTTTTAGATTTTCTTTCATGTATCACCAAGGTTTGTCGAATGATGAACTGAGCGGGTGGGTGCGAACTCAATTTTCAGATTGGAATTCATTTTGGCATTTTGGAGTCAAAGCAGGGGATATGCATCCTGTTTTTTATCAAGCTTTTTTGTGGGTTTGGGTGCGCATTTTTGGCGACTCAGAATGGGCGTTACGTAGCACAAGTATTTTCTTTTACCTGCTCAATTCTTGGATGATTTATCAAATTTGCAGGCGATTTTTCTCGAAGCAAATTGGTTTGGCAGTGGTCGCTTTGTATGTTGGTTTGACTTTCACGATTATCCACACCGTTTTTGCTAGACCCTACAATTCAGGTACTTTTTTCTTATTACTCGCCGTTTGGTCGATTTTTGAAATCGAACGCAGGGAAAAATCATTTTCGTTTTGGTTTGTTGGATTGAGCATCGGTTTTCTAGGCGCGATGTTATCACATTACTACGCTTTTATTACAGCTTCCATCATTGGATTGTGTGCACTTTTCTACGTTTCAAAACCCAATATCAAAGTGATTTTGATTTGCGGAATTGCCAGTATTTTAGCCTTTTTACCACATTGGCCAATAACGGCATTTCAACTAAATCAAGGTGGTTTGCGTTGGCTCTCACCGCCAAAATGGAATTGGTTGTTTGATTTTGGCTACCAGTTTTTTAATTTTTCGTGGATTTTGTTCGCCTTTTTTGTTGGAATCATTGTCTATTCTTTCCTCAAAGCAGAACATTTCAAAAGCAAAGAAGAAAGATTTGTTCTCCGGGTTTTTCTGCTGACTTATTTACTTGGACATTTGATTTCAGTATTTTACACGCCCGTTCTGCGAGAATTAGTGATGCTATACAGTTTGCCTTTTCTATTCATCTATTTGTTCCGTGGTTTTCATTTTTATTCAGGAAAAGCGTTCAATTGGGCACTTTTGATTTTTCCAATTTTGATCGGCTTGCAAAGTATTTTCGTTTCAAAATTATTGGAACCGAAAAATTTTGGTGTTTTTAGAGAAATTGGTCAATCAGTGAATCAATCGGACCAAAAATTGGGAAGAGAAAACATGGATTTTGCTTCGAATTTCAACAGCATAACTTACTTGAACTATTATTGCAATATTCCGATAAAGGAACCGATTATCGATTGGACAAATCCCGAAGTGGTTTATCAATTGGCGGATCGAGCCAAAAATTCTTCGAAGGATTATTTTGTTTACAACTGGAGCAATAATTTTCATTTGCCGATGTATTACGAGGTTTTGCGCAATCATTTCCCGTATGTATATAAACATCAGGTTTTCTTCAACAGTGCAGTAACGATTTTAAGTAAAAAGAAAACGGTTTTCAAATCAATGCAAAAACATAAGTTGACAACGAAATTTGAAAATATTTTTCAGTCAGGTGTCGTTTCAAATGAAGAATTTATTGGAGCGATTATCATTCCTGCGAAAACTTTAAAAGATTGCTCAAGTACCGAGTATTTTACTGTCGAAGCAAAAGGAAAACTTTCCAATGCAAGTCCGTTATTTTTAGTTGTCACTCTAGAGCGTGACGGAGAAATGTTGATGTCTGGAGAAAATGCCGTTTTGTATGCTGCATACGACCAAGCACGGTTGTTGGACACAGCGAAAAATGTGAAGTTCTTCAATGCTTTTTCCTTGCCAGAGAATGTCTTGGATACCGATGTAATTCACATCTACTTTTGGAATCCGGAGAAGAAAAAGGTTGAAATCAATAGACCTAAAGTGTTCCAAGTGACAATAAATTGAACTATTTTCCAATCATCGTCAACAACAAAGGCAATTCATTCAAATTTTGAATCTTAGGTTCACCGTTCGTTTTGGAATATTGATTTTCAGGATCGAATAAAATCGCTTGCATGCCAACTTGCATCGCGCCAAAAATGTCCACTTCGCGGTCGTCGCCGATCATAAAACTTTCTGTAGAATTGGTTTGTGCCTTCAGCATCGCATATTGAAAAACACGCGGATCAGGTTTGTTGAAACCTACAGCTTCTGAACAAACAATGACATCGAAAAACGGCGCCAATTTAGAATGTTCCAGCTTGATGTATTGCACTTCTTCAAATCCGTTTGTGATGATGTGCATGTTGTATTTCATGCGCTTTAATTCTTCCAATGTTTCCAATGTTTCTGGAAATAAATTGGTTTGTTTAGGTGAAATTTCGATGTAACCGTTACTCAAGGTTGTTGCAAGTTCTATATCGTGTATTTCGTGGTATTTCAATGTTTCGATAAACCGCGCATCGCGCAATTCCTCTTTTTTGAGTTTTCCTTTGCCATACAATTTCCAAAGTTCCGCATTGATGCGCGTGTAAGTATGGTGAAAGTGATTAAAATGTTCAATTTTATCATCTAATTTCAAGTCCTTGAATAAAATTTGAAGCGCTCTTTTGGAGTTTTTTTCAAAATCCCAAAGCGTCCGATCGAGATCAAAGAAAAGGTGTTTTTTGGCAGACATGAAAATTTAGAAAAGCGATTTAGCGAAATAAGCCAAACTGGTTGTGATTAAACCTGTTGTGCAAATCCCAAGTAAAATCAAAGGGAAAGTCTTTTTTTCTTTGCCGTAAAATTTGGCTGTAACAATTGAACCTAAAGGCACAGAAAGAATAAACGGTGCAAACATCGAAATGCCATAAATGCCAAATCTGCGTTTTAGAATCACAATTAACTTGTTGAATCTCGTAAATTTTCGTTTGTATTTCAATTCAATACCTGTTTCCAGCGCTTTTCTGATTTTTTCTTTTCTCGCTTGGTGAGCGCGCTTCAAGAAAAATTCGCTTGAGAAATAGAAGATAAACGCTGCTAAAAATGCACCAGCAACGCAAGATAAATAGGTTTCAAAGAAGCTTAATTTCAAATTCGGACCCACGAAAGGAGCGAACATGAATTTAATCATGGAAAAACTGAAAAGCGAGAAATAGAGGTGCCACTGCATAATTAACATTTTACACCATAAGCCAAATCACCTGCATCTCCCAAACCAGGGACAATGTATGATTGAGCAGTTAATTCTGTATCGATTGCGCCCACATAAATTTGAACTGTTTCGGGCAAATGTTTGCGAATGTAATCCAAGGCTTCGGGCGCCGCAATGGCAGAAACGATATACACATGTGCAGGTTTTCCTTGTTTGAGTAAAGCTTTATAAACCATAACCATCGAACTTCCCGTGGCCAACATTGGATCAGAAATAACAACCGTTTTGTTGTCAATTAATGGAGAAGCCATATACTCTACATGTATTTCGAAATCTTCCGCAGTAGAATGTTTTCTGTATGCCGACACAAATGCGCTTTCTGCCTTGTCGAAATAATTCAATAAACCTTGGTGCATTGGTAAACCAGCTCTTAAAATGGTCGCTAAAACAGGTTGAGATTTGAGTAAGTGTGCATCTGCTTCACCCAAAGGTGTCGTGACTTTTTGCGCAGTGAAATCCATCGTTTTGGAAATCTCATACGCCATGATTTCAGCCATGCGTTCCAAATTTCTTCTGAATCGCATCGGATCTTTTTGAATTTGAACATCTCTTAATTCTGCTAAAAAAGTCCCAAAAATGGATTGCGTATTACTCAAATTGTGAATCATGACTTGCGGTTTGGGTTAAAGATACTTTATTTTTCAAAAAAATGGAATTAGAATGGGATAAAATTTGTGAAAAGTCTTAAATCAAAGGTTTTGATTTAAGACTTTAACCGTTCACCAATAATATTTTTATATTTGTTGGAAAGTGAAGTTCAATTTCATTCAAAAAACAACTCAAAATAAATGCTCAAAATCAGCTAGTTCATAAATCGGATTTGATTTCCATTTTTCTCTATTTTTTATACCCGTAAACGCCTATTTTACTAAATTTGAATAAAATTATACCCGTTCGGTTTTATTTTAGTAATATTTTATATATTTGTACCCGTTAAGGTATAGAAAGCATGAATAATCTGTCGTCGTTTTTAAAATATTACCGTAAAAAAGCAGGACTTACGCAGGAAGAACTTTCAATAAAAGCGGGAGTGGGAATACGTTTTATCCGAGAACTTGAGCAAGGAAAAAAAACAGTACAACTAGACAAAGTGGATCAAGTACTCAAATTGTTTGGATTTGAGTTAATTCCGGGGAAACAGCAATTGGATCCTTATGATATTTTTTGGAATTATTTGGACAGACCCGTGAAGATTACTTTGAAAAACAGGGAAATCAAATTTGGAATTATTACCAAAGAAATAATAGATAACACTGAAGGGAAAATTACAGCTTGGCAATTTGTTTCAAACACGAATGCGATGAAATACTTGCAAAAAATCAATGAAGAAAATCATGAAATAATTTTTCAAAATGATATTCAAGAAATTGATAATCAGTAATTTTAGAAATGATGAAAATAGGTCTTGTACATAAAAAAGAGTTGTTGGCAGGTAAGATTTGGGAGAATGAGGAAGGATATTTTTTTCAATATGAGCGAGAATATTTGGAAAATCCCAAATATGGTCCTGTGAGTAAAACTTTGCCCTTAAGAGAAGCATTTTATACTGATAAAAATATGATTCCTTTTTTTGATGGATTGATTCCTGAAGGCTGGTTGTTGCAAATTGCAATTGACAATTGGAAACTCAATGCAAGAGATAGAATGGGTTTATTATTAACATTATGCCGAGATTGTATTGGAGACATAAGCATTACAAATGAAATAGAATGAATTGTTTGATCTGTTATAAAGAACTTTCCGCTGATGAGAATGATTATCATTCGAAATGCGTTTACACTGCATTCGGCATGAGAGAAATGCCTTCAATTGAAATTGATGAAAATAAACTCTCAAAATATGCAAAAGAAATTATAAGTGCTAACACAGCGATTACTGGAGTTCAACCAAAATTGAGTTTGTGGTTAGAAGAAAGCAAAAAAAATGTAAGATTTACAATTATTGACAACAAGAGTAATTACATCATTAAGCCACAGAGTGATACTTTTGCTTCTTTACCTGAAAACGAAGATTTATGTATGCATTTAGCCAATCAATTTGGAATAGAAACTGCAAAACACGGATTGGTGCGTTTACCAAGTGACAAACTTGCCTATTTAACAAAAAGATTTGAGCGTCTGGGAGACAAAAAACTAGCATGCGAAGATTTATGCCAACTCACAGAGACACTCACAGAGCACAAATATCGGGGGAGTTATGAAAAAACTGGAAAAGTTATTCAGCAGTATTCGACCCAATCTGGATTAGATTCTATCAAATTTTTTGAAACAATCGTTTTTTGCTTTATCATCGGCAATGCAGACATGCATTTGAAGAATTTTTCAATGCTGGAAAGAAACGATGGTCAATTTTCATTGAGTCCAGTGTATGATTTAGTAAGCACTTACTTAGTGATTAGTAGCGAGCCTGAACAAATGAGCTTGACATTAAATGGAAGAAAAAACAAACTTGTAAAAAACGATTTTGATATTTTAGGTAAAAGTTTAAACTTGAATGAAAAGCAAATTATAAATACCTATCAAACATTTTCTAAAAATATAGACAAGGCTTTTTGGTGGATTAAAAATAGTTTTCTCTCAGACAATCAGAAAGATAGGTTAATCAAATTAGTCACACATCGAGTTTCTTTATTAATTGCGTACTAATGATTCTTATTCGATAAACTCCAGCGGAAAAGAGAGAAGTCTCATTCCGGAAAAATCTTAGAATTTGCTTTCCAGTTCTCTTTAAAGAAGAAAAGCTAGAGCCATTTTGTACTTGCGAAAACAAATCTGCACCCAGACGCTTCAATATCCATTCACCATTTCACCATAATATTTTTATATTTGTTTGAAAGCGAAGTTCAATTTCATTCAAAAAAAGGCTTAAAATGGATGCTCAAAACCAGTTAGAACAGTTGCAACTTAAATTGGAAAATTTAAAACAACGACAATCTTATTTTGAAAATGACATCAAGGCCTTGGAGTTGGAGATTGAAGCACTTGCTGCGTTGATTAAAGCACAAACTTCTAGTCTAACTGCGACTCAAGAAACTATTTCTGTGACGAAAGATGAGGTAAAACCAATCATTCCATTGGCTGAACCAAAACCAACACTCGTTGCGGAAAAGGTACAAGAGACTATTGTTGAAGCGCCAAAACCGATTATTGAGACATCGAAACCAAGGATAGAAACACCGAAGCAACAACCGAAAGTTGAACCAATCAAATCCGCTGTAAATAACTCGTCCAATTCAAGTTTAGAAAAATACATTGGTCAGAATTTAATTCCTGTGATTGGAATTATCATCACAGTAATTGGTGTGGGAATTGGTGCAAAATATGCTATCGACCACAAATTAGTCAGTCCACTGACGAGAATTATTTTGGGCTACGTGATGGCTTCAGGATTGTTGTTTTTTGCATTAAAATTGAAAGTAAAATACAAACAATTTAGCGCCATTTTATTGAGCGGTTCGATGGCGATATTTTATTTTATTACCTTTTTTGCATATAGTTTTTATGCGCTATTTCCCGTCCAGGTCGCATTTGTAGCGATGCTCGTGATCACAGCCGCCACGGTTTACGCTTCCATTAAATACAATTTGATTATCATTTCGCACATTGGTTTGGTTGGTGCTTACGCCGTCCCGTTTTTACTCAGCGACGGATCGGGTAGAGTGGGCATTTTCTTTTCATACATTTCGATTATCAATATTGGAATTTTAGCAGTTTCCTTTTTTAGAAATTGGAAATCATTGTATTATGTTTCATTTGGGTTGACTTGGTTTATTTTCCTTGCATGGTTTGCAACAGGATTCAATGACGTCAAGCATTTCAAATTGGCGATGATTTTCGTAACTGTTTTCTTTCTGATTTTCCATGCGATTAATTTGGCTTACAAACTTGTCAAGAAAGAAATTTTTGATGAATTGAACGTGATGATGGTGTTGTTTAATTCCTTTTTGTTTTACGGTATTGGAATTGCAATTTTGATGCGACATGAATCGGTAAACGATTACAAAGCTTGGTTTACATTGTTTAATGGCGTGATTCATTTAGCCGTCGCAGCTTTGCTTTATTTCTTGAAAACAGAAGACAAAAAATTCCACACTTTATCAGTTGGTTTGGCGATTTCGTATTTCACGTTGTACGTGCCGATTGAGTTAGACGGTCGTTGGATAACCTTCTTATGGATTTTCGAAGCGGCTTTGTTGTTTTGGATTGGAAGAACGAAAGCGAGTCGCATTTATGAATTTTTTTCGTATCCGCTGATGTTGCTTGGCTTCGGTAGTTTGGTCATCAATTGGGTGGATGTTTATGCGGATTATTATCAAAATGTCAAAGATTTTAAGCTTTTTTTCAATATTAATTTCCTTACTTCATTGGTTTATGGATTGATCTTATTGTTCATTTACAAAGTGTCGAAACTATCGAAATTTCAATCGCCTTTTGCCAACAATCCTGGGATGATGTATTTGACTCAAAACACGATTTTCGTATTGATGTTGACTATTTTGTATTTAGGAATTCACCTGGAATTGAATCAATTTTGGGTTGTAAAATACCAACAGTCGATTACAAAAGTTGCCTTTGCGAATGATTTCATACCAAGCATCGGCGATAGTGTATTAAAATCGATGAAAACTGTTTCAAGCATATTTTATGGGCTGATTTTTGTTTCAGCACTTGGCTTTTTCAAAAGAAAATCGAATAATACTGAAGAGTTCAACATGATCTTTTTCATGGGCTTTATCTTTGCCTTATTTTTCTTCCTGACTTTGGGATTGTATGAATTGAATTCCATGCATTTAAAATACATTTATGCAGCGAAAAGTCATGTTTTCTATCGTGGTTTTGGGTTGGTCGGTATCAGGTATATTGGTTATGCGATAGTGGCGTTTGCGATGTTCATCATGCACCATTTTGTGAAAAATCAGATGAAATGGAATTCGATGAAAATCATTTCGGAATACATTCTACATACGGTGATTGTTTGGATCATCAGCGCTGAAATCGTGAATTGGATGCATACTTTTGGTTCGAATCAAGCTTACAAATTGGCATTGAGTATTTTTGCGGGCTTCTATTCTCTATTCATGATTGTGCTTGGAATTTGGAAAAACAAAATTTATCTCCGTATCGGCGCATTCGCTTTGTTTGGAATCACTTTAATTAAATTGTTCTTCTACGACATCGCACAACTCGACACGATTTTCAAAACGGTGATTTTTATCTCCTTAGGATTGTTGTTGTTGGTAATTTCGTTTTTGTACAATAAGTACAAGAAACGTTTGTTTGGTGAAGAATAAGACAACGGTTATTTAAAAGCTGCGTTTATTTTGTGTTTTTACTCCAAAATCAATGCTCCATCTTGGGTTAAAATTGTTTTTCCTTCTTTCTCGACGATCAACCTGATTTCAGGTGAATCGCCTTCTCTTCGGAAGAATCAGATCAAAGTCAATTCTATTTGTTAGAAAAAGTTTTCATTTTTCCTCGGTTAACCATAATTGTTCTCGCCAATCTGTGACAATGTCAATCAAATCATTTAAATTCCAAGAATCAGACAAATAGCTTAGTCCACTAAAAACAGGTGATTCTGCTCCAAGTTTGTGTGAATATTTACCATCTTCTAAATCGTAATTATTTTCGTATTCGATTTCTAAATTTGCAAGATGTTTTATAGTGTTTTAACGTAATTTTTGAGGTAAATCTCTATGTTTATAATAATTTGCAAGTGCGATGATTAAATGAATTCTAGTCGTTTCAGTATTATTTATTTCTTTGTCTAATTGATATTTTGAGTGTATTTTTTTAAGGTCAGGAAATAAATCTGAAATACTACTGTTAATGTAATTTTGAAGTACTATAAAAACTATTCCAACTAAATGTTCTGCATCATCCGAATAAACACTATCCCAATAGATATATTCTTCTTTTTTATTGTGAATAATTATCTTTTCAAATTCTATTTTAATCGGCTTGATAAGCTTTTTAACAGTGTTAACCCTGGAATCGGTTCTTAAATAATTTGGCATAATTCCATATTAATTGAATAAAATAAGTAGTAAATCAAAAAAAGCACTTTTGTTTTTAATTTTTAAGGAGTCTGATTGATAGACCTTCTTCTAAATTATAAATATCACCAGTAAAGCTTCCGTTAAAGTCTCTCAGTCCAAAACCAATTAAAATTGGGCTTCCAAATTCAAAGCTTTGTCCATACTTGCTAACACTCCAATAAGCATATTGAAAAGGTCCATATTGACCATTTCCAAACCTTGTTCCTATTGGTAATGCCGAAAAGCCACTGCTATTTGTCCCATTAAACCTTTCTTTTGATTTCATTTTTGCACCAGCAATTTCTTCTCCTCCTAAATATTCTATCAATGTATACCAATCGTCTTCTTCTGGAATATGCCAGCCTTTAGGAGCAAGTCCTCTTGGATCAATTACTGCGTAACCGTTGTATAATTTACCATCGTAATATTTATTTTTGGATGTGTCTTCATAATAACACCATGCTGGTTCATGAGCTTGCACATATGATTTCCATTGCTCGTTATTTTCTGCATATGGTATTGTATCTCCATTTCGAAATGTGATGACGTCAAGGTTTTTACGGCTCCAAGTTTGAGTGCCAATAATAATTTGTTCCTTTAATGAATCAGCAACTGTGATATTTTTATTGAAGTTTTCACTTAAATTTTTTGTGCTAGTATTACTGCAAAAGATAATTAGAACTGAAATGGATACAGCTAGTAATAAACTAATTTTTTTCATGATTTTACAATTTATGTTTTATGCCGATGTTTTTGTTGCAAATTTTATTTTGGCCGTCTAAATATTCTTTAAAGATATCAAGTATTTTTAATTTGTCTTCTAGTTTAAATTTTAATACTTGTAATTTATCTCTTCTTATATTAGTGTATTTAGATAGTTTTTAAAATCCCTATTCTCCTAGCATCTTATTATATTACTCCAAAAACTAAAAAAGCTGCCTGAAAATATCAGACAGCTTTTAAACAACATCTAGTGAAGTTATTCCTCACTGGAAAATAAAGCCTAATTTATATGCTTAACTCTTCTTTAACAAGGGAAGAAATGACTTTTCCGTCCGCTTTTCCTGCTAATTTAGATGTTAAGATGCCCATCACTTTGCCCATTTCTTGTGGTCCTGAAGCGCCGGTTTGAGCGATTGCTGCTTGCACTTCCGCACGAATCTCGTCTTCTGACAACATTTTTGGAAGGTAAGCTTCGATGATTTGCGCTTGAAAAATTTCATCATGCGCCAAATCTTCTCTATTTTGCTCGATATAAAGCGTGTAAGTATCCATGCGTTGCTTGTGCAACTTCATTACAATTTTCATTGCAACTTCTTCGGAAACTTCTCCTGACCCTGAAGTAGCTTCCAGCATCAGTTTCGACTTAATATCTCTCAAAGCAGCCAATTTTTCCTTTTCTTTGGCAAGCATGGCCGCTTTAATATCTGCATTGATTCTTTCTGTGAAAGTCATAATCAATCTACGTTATCGTGTAAAAATGAATTGTTGCTTCTCAAAGTCGCCGTTCCATTTTGTCCATCTGTCAAACCAAATCTAGAAACAGTTGAATCTGTGCTTGGGTTTGATGCATCCAAATTGATGTTTCTACGAACGTAAGCTGGCTCATTTTCCAATGCGCTGATTCCGTCTGTTTTTCTCAATTTTTGTGTGTACAATTGGATTCTTTCCAAACGCTCTTGAGCCAATCTTTGTTGCTCTTCTGGTGAAGTTGTTGTTCTAGGTGTACGATTGTTTAAATCTAATTTTGCTTCAACATCGTCATCTAAATCAAAAACAACCACATTTGGTGCTTCCGTTTTTACTTCTTTTTGTACAGGAGTCGCATTGATTTCCCAATCTAATTCCAAGGTTGGTTCTTCTTTTTTGTACTCAATTTTTGCTTCTTCTGGAAAAGAAATGATTGGTTGCGTAATTTCAACTTTCGCTTCCACTGTGTTCAAATCTTCTGCTTTCAAGTATGGCTCTGGAGCGACAGGCGCTTCAATTTTTGCTTCAACAATAGGCGCAACAACTGGAGTTGCAGCTTGAGTTGGAGATTGAAGAGGTGCAGTAATTTCATTTTTAGGCTCTTGATCCAATGTAATCACAGTGCGCTCAGGAGCTTTTTCAAATCCAGTAATTGGAGATGATTTGAAACCTGTAGCAATCAAAGTAACACTCAATTTATCACCCAAAGTTGGATCATAACCGTGTCCCCAAATTACATCTGCAGAAGAACCAGCTTCTTGTTGGATATAATCTGTAATAATTCCGATTTCATCCATCAAAACTTCTTTGTCACCGTAAGTAATGTTCAACAATACGTAGTTTGCACCTTCAATATTATTGTCATTCAACAAAGGAGAATTCATCGCGTTTTGAACACATTCTAATGCACGGTTTTCACCTTCTGCGCTTGCAGACCCCATGATCGCAACACCTGAATCTTTCATTACAGTGTTCACATCATTAAAGTCAACGTTCACCGCTCCAGTAACTGAAATTACTTCAGCAATTCCTTTTGCAGCAGTTGAAAGTACATTATCAGCTTGTGAAAATGCATTTCCAATCGTCAAGTTTCCTGTGATTTCACGTAAACGTTCGTTGTTGATTACCAATAAAGTATCAACGTTTTGACGCATTCCTTCCAAACCTTCTTCAGCTTGTTGGCGGCGTTTTCTTCCTTCAAAACTGAAAGGAACCGTTACAATTCCAACAGTTAAAATCCCCATTTCTTTGGCAACTTGTGCAATTACAGGTGCGGCACCAGTACCAGTTCCACCACCCATTCCCGCAGTTACGAAAACCATTTTGGTTCCATTACTCAAAAATTCGCGAATTTCTTCAATATTTTCAATTGCCGCATTTTTCCCGATTTCTGGAATTGCTCCTGCTCCGCGTCCTTCTGTCAAACTCAAACCTAATTGAATTTTAATCGGAACTGGAGAAATGTCTAATGCTTGGCGGTCTGTGTTACATACTATGAAGTCAACACCTTTAATGCCTTGACTGTACATGTGGTTAACGGCATTGCTACCACCACCACCAACTCCAATCACTTTGATGATTGAAGTAATGTCTCTTGGTAAATCGAATTCCATCATTTTTGCTTTATTTTATTTGTTGTTTTATTGTTGTTCTATTATAATTATTCTTCGTCTTCTTTGATAAAATCTTTGACTCCTGTCAAAATTTTCCCGAAGAAACTTCCTTTCTTTCCATCCTCAGAAGAGTGACCTTTCACACCTGTTGGTTCTGTTTGAACAGTTTTTGAATTTGCGGCTTCACTTCTTTCCAACGCTTCAAACCCTTTTAATACCAAACCAATTCCAGTTGAATACATTGGGCTAGTCAAGTTTTCAATTGAATTTGAACTTGCCAAATGCTCTGTTGGATAACCAATGCGTGTATCCATGCCAGTCAAGTATTCAAATAATTGTGTGATGTGTCTCAATTGAGAACCTCCACCAGTCACTACAATTCCTGCGATCAATTTTTTCTCATATCCTGAATTTCGGATTTCATGGTAAACGTGTTCAATGATTTCCTCCATTCTTGCCTGAATGATACTTGCCAAATTACGAACGGTAATTTCTTTCGGTTTTTGACCGCGAATTCCCGGAATGCAAACGATTTCAGTGTCTTGACTTTCACTTGCCAATGCTGAACCGAAACGAACTTTTAGTTTCTCCGCTTGCGGTCTCATGATTGTGCAGCCGTCTTTGATATCGTTTGTTATTACATTTCCGCCAAAAGGAATCACATGTGTATGGCGAATAATTCCTTCGTGGAAAATCGCGATATCTGTTGTTCCACCACCGATGTCAACCAACACAACTCCTGCTTCTTTTTCATCTTCTGACAAAACAGCTTCTGCAGATGCTAGCGGTTCCAAAATTGTATCTTTTACATCTAATCCAGCTCTTTCGATGCATTTATGAATGTTTTTTGCTGCAGTTACATGTCCAGTAATAATGTGGAAATTCGCTTCCAATCTCACGCCCGACATTCCAATTGGATCTTTGATTCCTTGCTCACTGTCAACGATGTATTCTTGTGGCAACACGTGGATTATTTCTTCACCTGGTTGCATTACTAATTTATACATATCGTCAATCAATGCATCAATGTCTTTCTGAGAAATTTCATCTTCTACCTGATTTCTGGTATAGATTCCTCTGTGCTGCAGACTTTTAATGTGTTGACCAGCAATTCCAACATTCACGGCACGAATGATTAATTGCCCATCTACACGCTCTTGCGCTTCAGTAACGGCTGCTTTGATAGATTGAACTGTTTTGTCAATATTTGAAACCATTCCACGCGAAACGCCAAGGGAATCACTTTTCCCCATTGATAGAATTTCAATTTTACCGTGTTCGTTTTTTGTTCCAACGAAGCAAGCAATTTTTGTAGTTCCAATATCCAGTCCAACAATTATTTGTGCCATATTACTTTTTCTTTTAATGCCCAAAATCAAATTTCAATTGAAATTTGACCTCATTCACTGATTATCTTTTTTTTCTTACAAACAATTTGTTTGTCGTATTTCAAGTTGATGACTTCATATTTGTCCCAACCTTCATAAGGCAAACCTTCTTTGTAAAAAATGGTCAATTTTTTAAATTTTTCAGCAACATCTTCGTTTGTACGAGCAGAGCCAAAAATTATTTTTTGACCGCCAACTTGAGGTACAAGTACAAAATCTCCGTTCTTTTCAAGGTTGATTTGTCCTATTTGAGCACTCAAGAAAGCATCGTTACAAACATAACTCGAAATTCGATAGATATCATCTAAATTTCGAATACTTATCAAGGTATCATTGTTAATAATTTTATAGACAGATTCTGAGTTTTTTCGGTCTTTAATAAAACCTGTAATTATCACAACGCGAGCAGTGTAAAGGTATGAAGGAGCCATCGTATTCCCTTCCTCATCTAGGTAAAAATCTTCTCCATACATGTTAAAAATTCGAGCGATTGGTTTTCGGATGTTTACTTTTATGTTCCAAGTACCTCCCAAGTTGGAATAAACTTTGACTTCCTTGACCTCTGTCATTTGTCCAATGAATTTTTCGATTTCTGCAATTTTGAGGTTTTCCATTTTTTGTCCGGGATAGACAAATCCTGCACGTTTTAATCGAGTCAATAAATCGGCTTTAGTCAAGAATACATTTTCACCGTTGATAAGAATGTCAATTTCTGGTTCTTTTAATTCTGATTCCAATTGTGCGGTTTTGGCCATACTCAAAAGCACAAACACTGCAATAGTGAAAGCGCTCCATAATGATATTTTTAGCCATTTTTTCATCGACTCAATATTTCTTTTAATGGAAGTACAATTCTGTCAATATCGCCTGCGCCTATTGTCAAAATGACACCTTCTGTTCTTTCGCTCAATAACGAAACCGCATTATTTGGTAACAAGACTTTTTTATTGTTCAAGGTGCACATTTCCAACAATGCCTCACTTGTGATTCCCTCCATTGGTTCTTCTCTCGCCGGATAAATTGGCAACAGAATCAATTCGTCCACTTTGGATAATTCGAGCGCAAAATCGTTCATGAAATCTTTCGTTCTAGAAAATAAATGCGGTTGAAAAACCCCTGTAATTGATTGATTTGGATAAAGTAATTTTACTGAATCAACCAATGCTTTTATTTCTGTTGGATGGTGCGCATAATCATCAATGTAAACCAATTTTGGCGTGCGAATCTGGTATTCAAATCTGCGTTTCACACCTTTGAAAGTTTTCAATCCAAATCTGATTTCTTCTTCTGAAAGTCCTAAAAACAAGCAAAAAGCGATACATGCCAAGGCATTCTCAGCGTTGTGAATTCCAGGCAATCCCAATTCAATGTTTTTCCAATGGTGTTTTTCAGAAACTAAATCCATTGAAAAAATGCCTGATTCCACTTTCAAATTTTCGCCTTTGAAATCAGCTTCTTCATTGATTGCATAACTGATTATCGGTGCGGAAGAGGTCAAGTTTAACCCTTTTTTTAAAATCAATATTCCGTCTGGATTGATTTGATTGGCATAATCTTGAAAACCCTTTAAGAAAGTTTGCGCATCGCCATAAATATCCAAATGATCAGCATCTGTGGACGTAATAATTGATCCAAAAGGCGACAATTGCAAAAATGAACGATCAAATTCATCTGCTTCAATTACTGTAAATTCGGACGTTTTAGAAGCAACAAAATTGGTGTTGAAATTCGATGAAATACCACCTAAAAAGGCATTGCATTTCACATGTGATTCATTCAAAATATGGGTCAACATGGTGCTTGTAGTCGTTTTACCATGTGTACCAGCGACACCTAGACCTTTGGATGTTCGGGTGATTAATCCCAGTACTTCAGCGCGTTTTAGAAGAGTGAAGCCATTATTTTTGAAGAAATCAAATTCGCCTAATTTTTTAATTGCTGGTGTATATACGACCAATGTTTCAGATGCATTTGAAAAATTTTCGTTTATCTGATTTCCCAAATCTTCAAAATGAACTTCGATTCCTTCTTTTTGCAATTCGTTGGTGAGTGGAGTAGGTGTTTTGTCGTAACCAGAAACAAATAATCCTTTCATATTGAAATAACGCGCCAAGGCAGACATCCCAATCCCTCCGATTCCGAGGAAGTAAATATTTTTATATGTTTCTAATGTTCTCATTCGTATTTCATAATTGCAGATAGTTAATTTGTTAATCTTCTAATTTCCTAATCTGCCAATTTATTTATCTTCTCCAATTCATCCACAATCATTGCACTCGCGTTTGGTTTTCCCAATTGCGCAATCGCTTCACTTAGCTGCTTTAAATTAGCTTCATTTCCAAGTAATTCTATCGTTTTCGCAATTAAATTGTTTTTCGCATCGACATCCTTTACTAATACCGCCGCGTGTTTATTTACCAAAGCCATTGCATTTTTGGTTTGGTGGTCTTCCGCCACATTCGGCGAAGGAACTAACACGGTTGGTTTTTGAATCAAACACAATTCAGAAACTGAAATTGCACCTGCTCGTGAAATGATAATATCAGCTGCCGCGTAAGCCAAATCCATTCTGGCAATAAATTCATTCAAATGAACATCATCGTGATTGATTTGACTTAGTGTTTCTTTCATTTTTTCGAAATAGAATTTACCACATTGCCAAAGTACTTGCACTTGATTTTCTTCTAGCATTTTCATTCCTTCTAGCACACTTTCGTTCAACGTGCGTGCGCCCAAACTTCCACCAATGACTAAAATTGTTTTTTTGTTTGGATTGAGTCCGAAGAATTGATATGCTTCTTCTCTTTTTCCTTGAATGGTAATCATTTCAGATCGTACAGGATTTCCAGTTTCGACAATTTTATCTTTTGGAAAGAATTTTTCTAAACCATCGTACGCTGTACATATGCTATTTACTTTTCCAGAAAGTATTTTATTTGTTTTCCCAGGAAAAGAATTTTGTTCTTGTATCAATGTTGGAACACCAGCAAAAATGGCTGCTCTCAATGTTGGTCCACTGGCGTAGCCTCCAACTCCCACAACAACATCTGGCTTGAAATTCTTTACTATCTTATAAGCTTTAAGCAAGCTGTTAATTAATTTAAAAGGCAAAACAAAATTTGAAAGCGTGATTTTTCTTTGTAAACCAGCAATTGGTAGACCGATGATTTTGTAGCCCGCGGCAGGAACTTTTTCCATTTCCATTTTCCCTAAAGCGCCCACAAAAAGAATTTCCGCATCTGGATTTCTTCGTTTGATTTCATTGGCAATTGCCAAAGCAGGGAAAATATGTCCGCCCGTTCCACCTCCTGATATGATTGCTCTTTTTATCATCCTACAAAAGCATTTTGAATTTCTTTCTCTTTCTCGTCGGTTTTCTCTTCTTGCGTTTGCTGTCTAGTTGCAATACTTTGAACAATCCCGATACCTACACAAGTCATGATGAGTGCCGATCCACCCATGGCTAGAAGTGGCATGTTTTGTCCTGTTACTGGAAAAACGCCCGTGCAAACCAACATATTTACAGTCGCTTGAGAAAGGAGTAAAATTCCGATTCCCAACACCGTATATGTCTCAAATAGTTTATCAGATTTTAGCGCAATTTTAATCATTCGGTAGAGCAATATCAAATAAAGCATCACTAGAATAATGGCGCCAAGAAGTCCAAATTCTTCTACAAAACTGGCAAAAAAGAAATCAGCATAAGCCTCTGGTACATATTCTTTTACTTTTCCATCTCCAGGACCTTGACCTAATATACCGCCATTGAAAATTCCTAATTCAGCATTTTTTGCTTGCGCATTGTCGACAACTTCGATTTCATCTGCTATTTCAGGTTTCATGTCAAATCGACTCAAAATACGATTTTCCCAAGTTTGATAACGTGGGAGTAAATTTAAGTTTGGCAAAGCTTTGTGGGTGGCAACTACAAGTGCAAAAAGCAAGATTCCACCGAGTACCAAAGTACCAATTTTGACTAATGGAACTTTTCCCAGAAAGAGGATGACTAAACAAATCATGAAAACGATGGCAGCCGTTGAAAAATTGTCCTTTACAATCAATCCACAGATAACAATGATTGGAATTAAAATCGGCCAGAAGCCTTGTTTCCATGAGTTTAAAACATCTTTCTTTTTGGCTAAAAGTCTTGAAATATATAGTATTAGTGCAAGTTTTGCAAAATCCGAAGCTTGAAATGTCAATCCAACAAACGGAATCGGAATCCATCTACCCGCGCCATTTACTTTGGTTCCAAAGAAAAAGGTAAATATCAATAGTCCGATGGAAGCATAAAAACTAAAGCGCGCCAACTTTGAAAAATAAATTGGATTTTTTTTGTGAATCCAAAACATCGTTGTAAATGCAATGGACACATAAACCATGTGTTTGAATAAATATTTAAAAGGAGTTCCGCCCTCCATTTTCACCAGAATGGGGACAAAACTATAGACGCTCACCAATGAGAATGCCAGTAACAAGAGTGTAATCACCCAAATTACGCCGTCGCCTTTTAGATATTTAAAGTATTTTTTCACTTAGTTTGATGTATGTCTAAAAACGATTCAAAAGCTATTTTATCTTGCTTCCAATTTTCGCCCTTGCTTGTAAAAAGCAAAATACCATTTTCTTTTTTGAAAGTTTTGAGCATTTTCAAAACATCTCCCAATTCATTAGCAGCAAAGAAAGTTTCGATCAAATTCATTGTTTCACAGGATAGAGATAAATCCGCCTTGTCATGACAACAGATCATTTTTAAATTTGAAAAACAATCTTTGTTATCACCCGCTAGTTTGGAAATGTCTTCAGCGTTTCCGAACCACAAAACTGGTGCAGGAAAACTATGTAAAATGTTTTCAATTTCAAATGTCATGGGATTGTACCAAGAGAAAACATCCATTCCCCAAAGCTTACCATGAGTATGTAAAGCGCCTTTTTCAATTTGTTCAAGATTTCTAGTTCTAGCCTCTTGAAGTTGATTTGCTAATTTACTTACTGATTTTTCCATCGTATTTACATTGGATGATGTTGAAAATTAGAGCGAATTTTTGGTTTGAATTACAAAGAACGAACTGCCGCTTTGAACTGATTTCCTCTGTCTTCGTAGTTTTCGAATAAATCAAAACTTGCACAAGCAGGAGAAAGCAAAACTGTTTCATCTTTTTTCGCCAATCTGTAACCATATCCAACCGCGTCCATTGCTGAACCAGCTTCCACGATTGTTTCAACCACACCAGAAAAAGCGTCGATGATTTTTTGATTGTCAGTTCCTAAGCAAATAATTGCTTTTACTTTTTCGCGAACCAATTCTGTCAATTCAGAATAGTCATTTCCTTTATCAACACCACCAACGATCCAAACTGTTGGGTTTTCCATACTTTCCAGCGCAAACCAAGTTGAATTTACATTGGTTGCTTTTGAATCGTTGATAAATTCAATTCCGTGAACTTTTGCTACAAATTCCAAACGGTGTTCAACGTTTACGAAATCTGAGAAACTTTCGCGCACAACATCTTTGCGGATGTCTAAAATTCTTGCTCCTAAACCTGAAGCCAAAGTATTTTGGGTATTGTGCTTACCCTTCAAAGCTAAATCGTGGATTGACATGGTGAATGTTTCGTTTATGTTTATTGTTATTTGTTTATCGTCTGCAAAAGCGCCTTGCTCTTGAAATTCTTGTTTTAAAGAAAATGGAGCCAATTGCGCTTCTGGTTTTCTTTTGCTTATTTCGTTGACTATTGTTTCATCATCTGCATTGTAAATGAACCAGTCAGCGGAATTTTGATTTTGCAAAATGCGGAACTTTGAATCCACGTAATTTTGCATTTCGTAATTGTATCGATCTAAGTGATCTGGAGAAATGTTAAGCAACATCGCGATATCAGCTTTGAAGTCAATCATTCCATCCAACTGGAAAGAACTCAATTCAAGCACAAACCAATCGAAGTTTTCATTCGCGACTTGTTTGGCAAAACTTTTTCCAATGTTTCCAGCCAGACCAACGTTGAAGCCCGCTTTTTTCAATATGTGGAATGTCAACATTGTTGTCGTCGTTTTACCATTACTTCCAGTGATGCAAATCGTTTTCGCAGTATTGTAATAACCAGCAAATTCAATTTCAGAAATGATCGGAATCGATTTGTATTTCAATTCTTGGATGATGGCTACTTTGTCAGGAATTCCTGGCGATTTCACAACCAAATCCGCAGCCAAGACTTTTTCAAAAGTGTGTTGACCAGCTTCCCATTCAATGCCAAGTTTATTCAACTCGTTTTGAAATTCTTCTTTGATTTGACCAAAGTCTGAGACAAAAACGTTCCATCCTTTTTTCAAAGCCAAGACTGCTGTTCCAACGCCACTTTCGCCAGCGCCCAAAATCACGATATTTTTTCCTTCGCCGTTCATTATCTTAATTTCAGCGTTACAATCGTGATGACTGCCAATAAGATGGATACAATCCAAAAGCGCGCAACAATTTTAGCTTCGTGAATTCCTTTTTTCTGGTAATGATGGTGCAATGGTGCCATGAGGAAAATTCTTCGTCCTTCTCCGAAGCGTCTTTTAGTCAATTTGAAATATCCAACTTGTAAAATCACGGATAAATTTTCAACCAAGAATACACCGCAAAGCACAGGAATCAAAAGTTCTTTTCTTACTGAAATTGCGAAAACAGCGATGATTCCACCCAAAGCCAAACTTCCTGTGTCGCCCATGAAAACTTGCGCAGGATAGGAGTTGTACCACAAAAACCCAATACAAGCACCAACGAATGCGGAGATAAAAATCACGAGTTCCTCCGCATGGGGAATGTACATCACATCCAAATAATCAGCAAAACGCACATTTGAACTTACATAAGCAAAAATCGCCAATGCAATTCCAATAAAAGCGGAAGTTCCTGTTGCCAATCCATCTAATCCATCGGTCATATTTGCGCCGTTTGAAACAGCGATTACGATGAAAATCACTATCGGAATGAAAAGCATCCAACCGTAAGATTTATGAGTATCACCAATCAACCAATTGTAGTTGAATTCATTTCCTTTTACAAATGGAACTGTGGTTGTCATGTCGCGTGTTTCAATCCACATGTAATTGGAATCTTTAGAAAATTCAGCATGTTTATGCGTTACAACTGTTTCGTCTTGCGTTAATTTGTGTGTTATTGGTACTTTTTTATGAACGCGCACATCGTTGTTGAAATACAAAATGCATCCAACGATCACGCCCACACCAATTTGTCCAACGATTTTAAATCTACCTTTTAGACCTTCTTTGTTTTTCTTGAAAACTTTGATGTAATCATCTAAAAAACCGATCAAACCTAACCAGACAGTGGCAAGCAACATTGTGATTACATACACATTGTGCAATTTTGCAAACAAAAGTGTAGGAATGAAGATCGCACTCAAGATGATGATTCCACCCATTGTTGGCGTTCCCGATTTTTCGATTTGACCGGCTAAGCCTAAATCGCGCACCGTTTCCCCAATTTGTTGGCGTCTCAAAAGATTGATTAATCGCTTCCCAAAAACGATTGACACAATCAACGATGTAATCAAAGCCAATGCAGCCCTGAACGAAATAAATTGAAATAATCCCGCTCCAGGAAAATCAATTGAATCTAAATAATTAAATAAATAATACAACATACGCTATCTTTTTCTATTCCCTAATGCCTAATCCCTAAATCCTATTTCCCCAACTTCTCAAATAATTCCTTCACTGTTTTCATATCGTCGAAATCATGTTTTACACCTTTGATTTCTTGGTATTTTTCATGTCCTTTTCCAGCGATTAGAATAATATCTCCCGGTTCTGCCATTGCACATGCTGTTTTGATTGCTTGCGCTCGATCTTGGATGCTCAATGTTTTTTTGAAATGCTGACCTTCCACGCCCGCCATCATTTCTTCGATGATAATTTCTGGTTCTTCCGAACGTGGATTGTCAGAAGTGATGATTACTTTGTCGCTCAATTCACAAGCAATTTTGGCCATCACAGGACGTTTTGCTTTGTCGCGATCACCACCACAACCTACAACCGTGAAAACAGTTTCATTTTTTGTGCGGATATTGGCAATCGTTTTCAACACATTTTCCAATGCATCTGGTGTGTGTGCGTAATCTACAATGGCAGTGATTCCGCCGTTGCTTCTGATATATTCAAAACGACCTTCGACAGATTCGAGGTTACTCAAAATCGTTAAAACTTCAATTTTGTCTTGTTCCAATAACTGACTGATGGCGTAAACCGTCAATAAATTATAAGCATTGAAATCACCAATCAATCTGGACCAAAGTTCAGTTCCAGCCATGTTTACGACCAATCCAGAAAATTGATTTTCGATTACTTTCGCTTTGAAATCTGCTGGCGTTTTCAGTGCGTAAGTAAATTTTTTGGCCTTCGTGTTTTGCAACATCACCATGCCGTTTTTGTCGTCAACATTCGTCAATGCAAAAGCGCTTGTTGGCAACATATCGAAAAATCCTTTTTTGGCTTCGATGTATGCTTTGAAAGTTCCGTGGTAATCCAAGTGATCGTGCGAAATGTTGGTGAATGCAGCGCCTGCAAATTCAAGTCCTGCGATTCTGTGCTGAGAAACTGAATGCGAGCTCACTTCCATGAAGCAATATTCACAACCTTCAAAGACCATTTTCGCCAATAGTTCATTTAGCGCGACAGGATTTGGCGTGGTGTGCGTGGATGGAATTTCTTCGTTTCCAATTTTATTCACGACCGTGGAAAGCAAGCCAGATTTGTGACCCAATTCCATAAAAAGTTTGTGAAGTAATGTTGTTGTCGTTGTTTTACCGTTTGTACCAGTAATTCCGACCAATTTCAATTGTTGACTTGGATTGTCGAAAAAGTTTGCAGACATTATTCCCAATGCTTTCGCAGTGTCGTTGACCACAACCAAATTGACATTCTCTGGCACTTCAATAGATTTTTGCGCAATGATTGTAGTGCAACCTTGTTCGATAACTTTAGGGATAAAATTATGCGCATCAACCGTCGTACCCTCGATTGCAACGAAAACAACACCTGGTTTTGCCAATCTTGAATCGAAAACTACGGCATCAACAGCAGTGTCCATATTTCCTTTCACAGAAACGATAGAAACGCCATACAATATGTCTTTTATAATTTTTGTCATCATTCTAAAATTAATTCAACCAAACCACCCTTGTAAGCTTCTGAACCCGGTGGGACAGTTTGTTTTGTAACAGTTCCTACGCCACGCACAATTACGTGCATTCCAGTTTTTTCAATCAAATAGACGGCATCTTTCGCCGACATTCCGACAACATTTGGAATGGTGTTTTTACCAATCACGCGTTTAAAAAATTCAATTTTATTTCCTTCGGCTTTGGTGATTACCCATTCATTTTGTTCATTCTGCGTATATGGAATGTTCAATTTTTTCAAGATGACTTTCAAATCATAGAAATTACCATTTTTGGAAGTCGGTGCTTTGTAAATTCTTTGGTTTGCCTCGTTAATTGCGCGGTGATATTTCAAGCTGGTTGCATAGACTTTATTAGCAATGGCCGAGAAAACTTTTCCAGAAACAGTTGAACCGTAAATATTGTCTCCTATTGCATTCACCGAAACGATACACGAATAAATTGGATTTTTCACAGGGAAGTAACCAACGAAAGAAGCTAAATATCTTTCTTCCCCTTCTTTTCCGTAGCCTCTCCCGTTTTCATTCAAGATTCTTGCTGTACCGGTTTTTCCTGCAATATTGAAATAAGAAGATGTCAAATTTTTCCCCGTTCCTTGTTTCATTACACCTTCCAAACAATCTTTTAATATGCGTAAAGTCTGATCAGAACAGATTTTTTCTTTGATCACCACAGGATAAAATTGTTTTACAACTTCAGTTCCGCGTCTTATTTCTTTTACAAATTGTGGTTTAACAAATTTCCCATTGTTTGCGACTGCATTGTAAATTGCCAATGTTTGCATCGGTGTTTGTTGCACTTCATATCCAACAGCCATCCATGCAATAGATCCTCCCCACCAATTTTGTGAACCTGGTTCATATAAAGTTGGTTTTGCTTCACCTTCGATATCCAAGCCCAACGGTTGGTCAATTCCAAATGATTTTAAACGATCTATGAAAGCTTGTGGTTCGTCTCTGTAAGCTCTGAAAATTACTTTTGAAATTACATTGGAAGACTTTTCAAATGCCTGTTTGATAGTAATACGCCCATAATTAGCCCCATGAGCTTCTGTCAAAGGAATACCATAGTAAGTGTATTTTGGTTGTGCAACTACAGTATCTGTAATTTTAATCAAACCATCTTCCAAAGCGGCCATCAAGGAAACCAATTTGAAAGTTGACCCAGGTACTTCTTTTGTTCCAATGGCGTGATTGTACAATTCATAGTATTCTCCGTCGTCAGCTTTAGTGAGATTCACAATGGCTTTAACAAATCCAGTTTTTACGTCCATTACAATGACAGAACCACTCGTTGCGTTGTTGGTTTTCATTTGTCGTTGCAATTCAGTGTGCGCCACTTCTTGAATTTCTTTGTCGATTGAAGTGATTACATCTGCACCTTCCACAGCGTCTTTCACTACTTGTCCTGTTTTTTTCCATCCAGTAGAAATTCTTTGCTCTACTTCTTCACCAGCTTCACCTTCCAAATAGTTGTGGAAAGCTCCTTCGATACCTACGCGCAATTCTTTGCCGTTTTTAGTTGGCGCTTGGTAATAACCTAAGGTTCTGCGCATCATTTCGCCATGTGGTCTTTTTCTGATTATGGTTTCGTCGCTGTCAATGATTCCACCTTTGTATCTTCCTAAATTGAAGAGCGGCAATTCGTTGATTAACCTTCTTTCCGCGTTGGTCACTTTCTTTTTAATCAATAAGTAACGAGATTTCACAGCTCTTCCACGGCGTATGTGCGATTCATATTCTCTCGCACTCATGTCAGGAAAAAGTTTCGAAAGTCCACGGCTCAAGTCAGAAACGTATTTGTCAAAATTCTCTTGACTTGGAACCATTGGGTCCATGTAAATGTCAAATTTGGAAACTGAAGTAACCAAAGGTGTTCTGTTTGCATCCAAAATTTCTCCCAATCTTGGTGATCTTTTGACAATTCGAGTAGGAATTTTTTCAACAGGCGTTTCAAAAACATTGGTAACACCTTCTGATTGTATAGAAATTGTCTTGAAAACAACGACAATCATCGCAACAACAAACCCGAAATAAACCAGGTAAGCCCTCCACAATATGCCTTTCTTTTCATCCATTTTTTAATCTTCCTTTTTAACTCTAATTACTTTCGCTGGATTCGTAGTTTCTTTCAATCCACGTGGACCAAGTTTGTCTACCAATTCACTTCTTTTTGTTTCCTCTTCTAATTTTGCTTTGGCTTCCACATATTCAGCTGTGGTAGCATCTATTTTTTTTTGTGCCGTTTCGATATCTTTGGTCAATTGTCGGTCGTGATAGCCTTTTCCAACCAATAAAAGCATTATCAAAATCAAGAAAAAAACAAATCCCAAATTATTGATTACAAAGTCTTTAATTAAAAATTCTCCGTTCAAAATTTGAACAAACGCATTTGGTTTGGCACGTTTCTCTGCTTTTTTAGCTTGCTTTGATTTTACTTTTTCTTTCTCAGCAGCTTCCTCTTTGTCAATGAATTCATTCATGATTGCGTTCTGCTATTCTGAGTTTTGCACTTCTTGCTCTCGAATTCAAAGCAATTTCTTCTTCCGATGGCACGATTGGTTTTCTGGTGATTTCTGTCAATGGTTTCAAGACATTTCCAAAGAAATCTTTTTCAATCGAACCGTCTAAATGACCTCTTTTCATGAAGTTTTTTACCAAACGATCTTCTAAAGAATGATACGACATCACCACCAATCTTCCGCCAGGAACAAGCACGTCTGGACATTGAATCAGAAATTTTTCCAATACATCCATTTCATTGTTGACTTCAATTCTCAATGCTTGAAAAACTTGCGCAAAAAATTTGTGGTCTTTGAATTTGGGTGCGATTGGAAACAACACGTCCATCAATTCGCCGGTTGTTTGAATGGGCGCTTTTTGTCTTCCTCTGCAAATGGTGCCGGCAATTTTTCCAGGAGAAGTCAATTCACCATATTTTCTTAAGATTTTGATGAGGTCTTCTTCTTCGTATTCGTTCACCACGTTGAAAGCAGAAAATTCACCTTTCTGATTCATGCGCATATCCAAAGGATCGTTGGTACGAATCGAAAAACCGCGGTTTCCAGCATCAAATTGATGTGAAGAAACCCCTAAATCAGCCAAAATTCCGTCCACTTTGTCGATTTTCATCATGCGCAAGTGATTTTTCAAAAAAGAAAAATTGGCTGCGATAAAATGAAAATTGGGAGCTTCCCACGCATTGGCCAACGCGTCTGGGTCTTGGTCAAAAACAATCAGTTTTCCTGCTGGAGAAAGTTGTTTGAAAATTTCGCGTGAATGTCCACCGCCACCGAAAGTGACGTCAATATATGTTCCGTCGGGACGAATATTTAATCCATCCAAACAAGGCTGCAACATTACAGGAACGTGGTATGTTTCTTCGTTATTCGTCATTTCCTAAATCACCCATTACTTCATCCGCTAAATCAGCGAAGTCCGTCATGTTTCCTTCGATCAATTCGAAGTATTTGGTTTTATCCCAAATTTCAATGCGGTCATTGTAGGCGATGAGCATCACGTCTTTGTTCAATCCAACGCGTTCCATGTGTGTCACAGGAATCAATATTCTGCCAGCACTGTCAAGTGCCAATGCTTTTGCTCCTTGGTGGAACAAACGGTAGAACATTCTGTTTTTGGGCTTGAACAAATTCATTTTAGACAATTTTTCACTCAATTTCTCCCATTCATTCATAGGATAAAGTGTCAAACAGTCCTCAAAACCTTTGTTGAGCATGAAATTTTCTTGGGCAGCAGGAGAAAGCTGTTTCCTCAAACTTGATGGAAACAAGAAACGTCCTTTGACGTCTAACTTTACTTCATATTCTCCTACTAAACCTGCCATAACGGTAATAATGGGTAAAAATAAGGAGAAAACTTCCACTTTTTACCACCAATGATTACTATGTTGATAACTTCTTACTGTATTTGGTTCAATAAGGTTACATGAATGTTTGAAAAAGTATTGATTTTATTGAATTTAGTCTAAAAAATATGCTTGTGGTAAAAAGTGGTAGAAAATGTTTCGTTGTGGATAATTTTTGAATCAATGTTAATTAATCACTAGTAAAAAAATCACAAATTATATTTTTGAAAAAATTGTTTCAAATCAAAGAGGTAAAATTCGATTTTGCTATTTCCCGCCAAAACCCGTAATTTTACACCCAAATTCAAAAGTTCCAAATAGGAATTTCAAAAACGAAAACAAAATTCAACATGCTCGATCATCCTTTATTAATTGCAGGTTTTTCAATTGTTGTAGTAGTAATGTTGTTGCTAGATTTGGGGATTTTCAACAAAAAAGGGCATGTCATTACCAACAAAGAAGCGGTCATTTGGTCGTTGGTTTGGATTGGTTTATCGATGGCTTTCAGCGCTGTAATTTACTTTAGTTTTGGCTATGAAAATGGAGTCAATGTAGGTTTGGAAAAATTCTCTCAGTTTCAATCTGCCTATTGGATAGAGAAATCACTTTCAGTAGATAACTTATTCGTTTTTATCCTCGTTTTTGGGTTTTTTCAAGTCCCGAAAGAAAACCAACACAAAGTCCTTTTTTGGGGGATCATTGGTGCGTTGCTTTTGCGCGCGTTCTTCATTTTTGCAGGCATCGGATTGATAAAATTGACTTATTTACCTGATTTCAATTTGTTTGGAATATTGTTCCACAAAGTAAATGTGGTGTTGACTTTATTCGGTTTGTTTTTGATTTATGCAGGAATCAAATCTTGGTTTGCCCACGATGATTCCGATGAGGAAAAAGATTTCACCAAAAGTACCGGCGCAAAGTTCATTTACCGCTTTTTTAAAGTGAGCAAGAACTACGATGGTGATCGTTTTTTCACCATCGAAAATGGATTGAAGGTCGCCACGCCGATGTTGGTCGTGATTGGCGTAATTGAGTTCACAGATTTACTTTTCGCCGTAGATTCCATTCCAGCAATTTTTGCCATTGCACCTGATGATCCATTCATTCTTTACACCTCCAATATTTTCGCCATTTTGGGATTGCGTTCTTTGTATTTTATCTTGGCGAATTTCATCCACATGTTCAGCAAATTGCAATATGGTTTGGCGATTATTTTGTCATTCATCGGATTGAAAATGGTGATTTCGCCTTTCTTCCACATCAGTTCAGCGCATTCGTTGATTGTGGTGGCGGGTGTGTTGCTTTTGTCAGTGGTGGTTTCGTTGATTTTTCCAGAGAAGGAAGCGGAGTAAGGTTTCAAATTATCTATTGTTCCTTTTCACTTCGTGGCTGCTTGCGCGGTGCTTGATCAAAACGAACCCAAAAATAGCTTCGCTGAGATCGCCTGCGGCTAAGTTCAAGGCTGAGTCATCAAGTTAAAGCGCAAATTTTCGCACGAAAGCAAATTTTTGCCTTGTGCGCTTTATTTTAAAAGGTTACCTGCGGTGCTGCTATCGCGGTCTGAAAACGTGATTTTAGCTTCGCTGCATCCTTCGGAAGTCCTCCAAAAGTCTACATTTTCAGTGCGCATTTAAAAACCTTTCTTCCAAGGCCAGAAAGTGTCAATAATCCATTTTGATTTCCGCAGAAGTCTTTTAACCAATCAGATTCTTTGAAAGTTTACGGTATCATTTATTTGTCGGATTGTAAAGACTTTCAATAATGATTGCGAAATAGAGCTACTTGCAACAACAAAGTTTATCCGTACCTTTGCCAAAATTTTTACCATGAATATCAAATCCGCAACATTTGTTGTAAGTAACAGTGACCACAAACTTTGTCCTACGGATGGAAAACCAGAATTTGCGTTTATTGGTCGCTCGAATGTTGGAAAATCGTCTTTGATTAACATGTTGACGAACCAAAAAAAGTTGGCGAAAACGTCTTCCACGCCTGGAAAAACACAATTGATTAATCACTTTGAAATCAACAAAGATTGGTATTTGGTCGATTTGCCGGGGTATGGTTTTGCGAAAGCTTCCAAAGTGGCGCGATTGAAATGGGAAAAATTTATTTCTGAATACTTGACACAACGCGAGCCTTTGATGAATATTTTTGTATTGATCGATTCTCGCCTTGAACCACAACAAATTGACATAGAATTCATGAATTGGTGCGGTGAAAAAGGATTGCCATTTTCAATGGTTTTCACTAAAATCGATAAACTTTCTTCTTCCGCTTTGCAAAAGAATTTGGCTGCGTACAAAAGAGAAATGTTAAAATATTGGGATGATTTACCGCCAGTTTTTACCACATCAAGCGAATCCAAATTTGGTCAAGAGAAATTGTTGAATTACATCGATGAGATTTTGAAATCTTTGAAAGAATCCAAGTAATTCATAACATCAAAATTGTTTTTCTAAATATTCGTAAGCGACCTGAATTTCAATGAATTTTTGTTGCGCTGCTTGGTAAATATGTTCTTCCGCGTTGATGTATTTGTCAGGATGATGTTCCATCGCTAATTTGCGATACGCTTTCTTGACTTCCTTCAAATCCGCAGTGACAGCAATTCCCAACACGGCACAATGTTTCGCTTTGTAATTAGGACTTGTATAATTGCTCGTGGTTCTATTTTTCCAAGATTCTTGTTCTTGTTGTGCGCGTCGTTCTTGGGTTTCTATCATTGGTTTGATTACCTGATCGACTAATGTTTTGTCCAGTCCAATTTTTTCAGCAATCGATTCAATGACACGCAATTCCAAGGGGTGAATTTGTTGGTCGATAAATGCAAAATCTGCCAGAAAACGAATAAAATTTAGTTTTTGAATCTCACTTAAATCCAATTTTTGTAAATATTTTGCCACAGAATCCAACTGAATAGGATGTGCTCGCGCATAAATCAATGATGATCTGACTTCTGCAAAAAAGCTATTTCGTCGGTCTTCAAATTGACATAAATTTTCATCATTAAGCAAATATTTGTAAAGGAACACTAACTTTTTATGGACTTCTACTGGATGTTGACCAACCAATAATCCTGACATGGAAATATAAATCAATACTATATTTTCGTTGGAATTTGAAAGATTGGGAGGGACAATTCCCTTACTCCAATACTTTCGAAATTGTTGACCGTGTTTAAAAATATGCGGAAAAAACAGGTAGACGATTGACAATAAGATTAGCAATAAAACTGCTACAACAAGTATTTCCATGCAGATTGAATGGTGGATAAATTTTAAAAGTCGTAAAATTATCTATTTCTCGCTTCTTTTTTCAATCTTTTGTTATTTCTTTTGATTCTGTTTTTGGCTTCTTTGGTTTGCATGCTCCAATAGCGATCGTAAGCGGCTTTTTGTGCTTTTTTGTTGATTTTTGCTTGTGCCTTTTTTTGTTTTGCAAGCTGTTCTTCGGCTTCCTTTACTGAAGCAGGGAGGTTGCTTCCTGGTGCGCTGGTCGTTTTGCATGAAGAAATACTTCCTGTTAAAAGCAATAATAAAATGAAAATTATCGTTTTTGTTTGCATAACTTTGTAATTATTCATTCAATGATATGAAGATACGATTTTTTTTATTCGCCGCTTTGTTATTTGTGATTTCTTGCAATAAAAACAGGAATCATCCAGTACCAAGTATTCCGTTTGATATCAGTATCAATATCAGCCTACCTAGTTATGCTGATTTACAAGGAGTGGGCAGTTGGACTTATGTAAGTGGCGGTGCGAAAGGAATCATTGTTTACAGAAAATCCTACGACCAATTTGTGGCTTTCGACCGTCAATCGCCTGCCGATGGTGGTGCTGATTGTGCAACACCTTTGACGCCAGATTCTACCAATTTTTTGCAATTGAATGATATTTGTTCTGGAGCGCGCTTTTCGCTTTACGACGGTTCACCAATGTCTGGTTCAGATTACGGATTGCGTCAATATCAAGTTGTTTGGGACGGAAATTTTATGGTTAGAATCTACAACTAACGATTGTTCGTTTTCCAAACTTCAATGTATTGATTGGTGTTTTTGGGATTCAATGTAAATAAAATCTTGTCAATCAGACTAGGATCGCACTGACTAAATTTGAACATCCTTGGATAGATTTTTCGGTAATTGCCGATTCTCTTGTTCAAATCATCTTCTCCAAAAAATAGTATATAATCAAATTGTGTGTTTTCTCTTACCAAAAGTGGTTCTGTTGCCTCCTCCCTTTGGGCGAAATCACAGTGCCAGCTTTTAGCATAAAACTTTGGCATCAAAGAAGTACTAGATTTTCCGGATGCTTCCAATAAAATGTTCTTGTGGTCAAGATGCTCATTTCTCATAGAATACATGGCATCGATACGCGATTTTTTAGATGAAGCAACGGTGAAAAACAATAACAAAGGAATATTTAAAATCCAGAATGCAGTCCATGAAATACGCCATGTTTTGTTCCAAAATTCACTTTTTCTCAAACTATCAAAACCAATAACCCCAAGAATGATCACTAAAGGCAACACAGTTAAAACAAATCTTTCTTGTCTGTTTGGATAAAAAGTGTGAAACAAAATAAAGAAAATCGTGGGTAGATAAATAATCCAAAGAGGTTGAATTTTTTTGAATTTCCCTAGAAATGAAGCGGTAATCAATGCTAAAAAGACTATTAGAATCCACCAAATTTGCATGCTCGGAAGAAATATGTGTAAAAGCAACATGACTGCGGATGGCGCAATAACCAGCCATTGTTGTTTCGGTGATCTGAAAAATCCAATGGCAATTAAAATTCCTAGCGGCACCAATAAAACCCCAAAGAGCACATAGAAATACATGAAATAATTGGTGTTTGCCATATATTCAGTTCCTTCATGCATGTTGTAAACAATGTATCCTGCCAATTCAGCGAAAGGATATCCCCAAATGAAGAAGTCAACTGCACCTTGCGTGATACAAAAAGTAAGTACAACGCCTAAACTAAATAGGAAGAATTTTTTCCATTGCCATTTGAAGAAGTAAAAGGCAGCAATTCCAATGGCAAATATTCCTACTTGAAATCTGAAAGAAACAGCTAAACCAATCAACAGTCCTGCGAATAGCAAATCCCATTTTTGATTGTCTTTTATCGTTAGCCAAACTCCCCAAATTAAGAAAGGAATGCTCGCCATTTCAACCAAGTTTCTAACTGATAAAAATGGTAAAACCCAAAGAATGGCCAAAATCCATCCAACAGTCACTGCATTTTTTCGATTTGAAATTTTTTCAGTTATTTTCATACCAAAATGCACTACAAGCAATGAAACCAAACCGTGAATTAATCGATTGAAAATCATTAATGTTTTAGGATCAGTAATTCCGAAAAATTTAAAAATGACGAAGAAAATATAATTCAGGCCGACATAGGTGAAGCTGTGACCTTCTGGAACGCCGCTATTTCCCGTAGACCAAGGTAGCCAATGGTTGTAGTCAAATCCATCAGACCATGAGGAAGCAGCCTCTACAATGAGGAAATGGTCATCGTGCATGCCATAACCTTCTGAGAAAATTGCAGCAATTAATCTAAAAATCAATGCGACAAATAGGATGGTTTTATAGGAAGTGAAATCGATTTTTTTTAACATAATCCTTTCAAGTTGGAAACTCAAATGACAAGATTATTCTTGCATCAGCCACAAAATTAGCCAAAAAAAACCGATTTTCTTTTTTCAGCTTAATTTCAGAATTAATACTTTTGAATTTTAACTCTTTTTGTTTCAGCACCAATTTTCATTTCGATAAAATAGTATCCAATTGGCATATCTATCAGTGAAATAATTTGTGCATTGTTGATTCCCTTTTGCACGATTCTTCCTTGGAAGTCAAAGATTTGATAAGAATCAATTATTTCTCCATTTTTGATAAAGATTATCTCGCTTGTTGGATTCGGGAACAATTGTATTTCTTCAAAGACAGAAGTTTCTTCGATTTTTTTAGGGTCAGTTTCTTGCGCACTCAATTGAAAGGCAAAAAACAAAAACGGAAGGAGAGAGAGCGTTTTCATGTTTTCTGGTTTTTTTAGTGGAACGCATGTTTGTTTGCAGGTTACAGTTTTTATAGGATAAAATTTTTTGAATCAATTTTGTTTGGCTATTTTTAAAAACTCAAGAGCGATTATGATTCAGAAATTATCAGAAAAAAACAAAGATTTCTTTGACCAAGTGTATGAGGTAGTGCGATTTATTCCATTTGGTCGTGTGACTTCTTACGGAGCAATTGCAAACTATTTAGGAACTAAAAGTGGTGCAAGAATGGTTGGCTGGGCAATGAATGCAGCTCATGTGCTACCTGATGTACCGGCACATCGTGTGGTGAATCGAAATGGAATGCTAACTGGAAAAATGCATTTTTCAGATGCTAATGAAATGGAAAGATTGCTTAAAAATGAGAAGGTTGTGATTGAACAAGATCAAGTCAAAGATTTCGAGAAATTATTTTGGGATCCAATGAAAGAACTAGCAATTAATTAATTGTTCCAAATTTCTTTCAAAAAAAGTTGCTCATTACCTGAGACAGTTGCATGAAAGCGAATTTCTTTTTTGATTTCACTCAATTGGGTAATCAAATTGGGATTTTTTGAATTTTGTAAATGAATGTGTACTTTTTGGTATTCTTTTTTAAGCTGAAGTGCTTTATTCATTCTCTCCCCATATTCCGATTGACAGGATGCTACCAGAATTCCTAAACCTAAAACAATTAAACTAATCTTTTTCATAGTGTCAAAAATAAGCATCCGTAGGCTGTTTTTGAACGATTTTTTAACATTTCTTTCAAAATAGACTTACAAGTGAATATTTACAGATTCCCAGCAAACATTCGGAATTAGCGTGAATTTATGTCACTTTTGTTACCTTTTAAAGTAATGAAAATGCATAATTAGTAAATTTTAGCTTTTTTCTGACTCAAATCAAATTTTACTACCGTATCTTAGTACCCATGATTTTTGTCACCGGAGGAACAGGACTTTTAGGAAGTCATTTACTGTACAATTTGTCGCAGCAAGATGTCTCCATCCGCGCGATTTATCGTGACGAATCAAAAATAAATCATGCATTCAAAATTTTTCAATTTTATTCAGGAGAAAATGCTCAATCTTTGTTCTCGAAAATTGAATGGTTGAATTGTGATGTTTTGGATGTAGTAACTTTGGAAGAGTTAATGCAAGGTTGCGAAACCGTTTACCATTGTGCAGCCATCGTTTCTTTTGCCCGCCGTGATTTTTTCAAAATGATGAAAATCAATCGTCAGGGAACTGCCAATATTGTCAATTTAAGTCTTGACTTAGGAGTTAAAAAACTCTGTTTTGTTTCTTCAACTTCGGCTGTTTCTTCAGATGTTGAGCATCCTGAAAATCCTTTAGTAGAAAAAAACAAATGGGAGCAAACGCCAGAAACAAGTGGTTATGCAATTTCAAAATATTCATCAGAAAAGGAAGTTTGGCGTGGAATTGAAGAAGGTTTAGAGGCAGTGATTGTTAATCCTAGTATGATTATCGGGCCAGGCAACTGGGACGAAAGTTCTTTGAAAATTTTGAGAACCATTTCCAACGGATTTAAATTTTATACATCTGGCGCAAACGCTTTTGTGGACGCGAGAGACGTATCTACTGCAATGATAAAATTGATGCAGTCTGATATCAAAAATGAAAGATTTTTGGTGACAGGTACCAATATCAGTTTCAAATCTTTTTTTGACAAAGTAGCTGCCCAACTTGGTGTAAAAGCTCCTTCTATTTTGGCAGGTCCTTTTTTGAGTGCGATCGCTTGCAATTTGTCTTGGTTTATGAGCTTTTTTACAGGCAATCGAACACTAACCAAAGACTCTGTTAGAAGCGCACAGGCCACAACAAAATACAGCAGTGAAAAACTTCTAAATGCATTAAAGGATTTTCAATTTAAATCCATCGATGATACAATCGAGAATGCTGTGAATGGAAGGATCAAATGAATATTTTCATCAAATCTAAGCACAAAAAAACGGAACACTAATAGCATCCCGTTTTTTAAAATATTGGATTGATTTTTTAGTTTCTTACAACTCTTAAAATCGAAGTTCCTTTTTCAGTTGTTACATGAATCAAGTAAACTCCATTTGGATTGTTAGTCAAATCAATTACAGCACCATTTTGCACATGGTAATAATTTGTAATTACTTTACCTAAAGCATTATAAACAGATACGTTTGCTTGCTCAGTTGGAATTGTCAAATTAACTTTTCCTTTGGTTGGATTTGGGTAAACTGATATTGTTGATTCTGCTTTGTTTTCGTTGATTCCAACGATGTCAATCAACACACAATTTGAAGTACTTGAGCAACCAAAAGAATTTGTTACCTCAACAGAATAACTTCCATTTACAGTTACCGCATATGTCGCATTGGTTGCACCACTAATCTGTTGATTGTTTGCACAATTAATCCATTGGTAATCTTGTCCTGTTGGACCTGCGACCAAAGTAGTTCCTGTTGAAATTGTTGCTGTAGCGGTTGGAACTGGATTTACTGTTACAGTCACTTGATCTGTATTTGTACACTGATTTGCATCAGTTCCGGTTACGGTGTAGGTTGAAGTAGCTGTTGGCACAAATGCAGTTCCGTTCGTAACATTATTGTTCCAAGATAAATTCGTAACTCCTGAACCGTTCAATGTAACTGAAGCACCAGCACAAACCGTTTGGTCCGCTCCTGCACTAACAGTAGGTAGTGGATTAACTGTAACCAAAACTTGATCAGTATTTGAGCATGCACCGCTAGTCAAAGTAACAGTGTAGGTAGTTGTTGCTGTTGGAACAAATCCAACTCCATTTGAAATACCATTGTTCCAAGAAATCGTTCCTGTCCCAGTAGCAGTCAATGATACACTTGCACCAGCACAAACAGTTTGATCAGCACCTGCACTTACTGCAGGAGCAATGCCAGAAACGGTAACCACAACTTCTGTTCTTGGACTAGGAGGACATCCAGTAATAGCTTCTTCTACCCAAAATGAAGTTGTTGAAGTCAAAGCACCTGATGTAAAAGATGTACCTGTTCCAACTGCGGTTCCGTTAGTTGCAACATCAAACCAATACAAAGTACTGTTTGTTTCACTTGCAGTAGCGCTGATTGTTGCTGTTGCTCCACTACAAATAGTTGCACCAGTTGCACTTGGAGCGTTAATTGATGTACAAGGAACCCCTCCGCAATTTGCACTGTG